>JABCSP010000192.1 GCA_018238825.1 Candidatus Thorarchaeota archaeon
AATATTACGAGAGCGCATCTGACATATTCTTTCTTGTTGTACGTGACATCACTACTAATATGACTGTTCTAAACGGTACCGCCGGGATGGTAAGTTATGGACAAGACTACAGGATGGTTCTTAGTTATACAAACGGTTCGGACTGGGGCCTGGAAGGGGCAGACATTTCTATTGAAAGTGTTGTTCCTGAAACTGGGTTGTCCTGGGGCTCACCAATCCCTGACAATCCTGGTATTTACTCGATTCTTCTTACACCGCAAACATCCAATACATTCACAGTTCTTGTGAAAGCATCACTCCTCAATCATCAAGTTCAGTTTGTACGATTTACAATTACAGCAACCGCGATTGCATCCAGTTTAACTGTTCTTAATACAAGCACAACTATTGCTTTCGATCAAGAGTATACAGTCTATGTGCGCTATCAGAGTGAAGATTTAGTCGGCCTTGAGAATGCAAACATTTCCATCCAGAATCCCCCAACTACAATAGGCTTCACAACCATCGAAGATATTGGTGATGGATATTATCGTGTGACGTTAACACCTCTTGAGATTGGTACATTCGATATTGTCTTTCGAGCTGAACTTACAGGGTATCAAAGTGACTCAGCTGGATTTATTCTTGGAGCTTCAAGAATACAGACCGAACTAAAATTAGCTGGAGGTCTTTCATCAGAATCAATAAGTTATCTGCAAACTAGCGAGCTAGTTATCACTTACGAACGCACAGATTTCAATTTGAATATAACTGGCGCAGAGATTTCAATTCAAATGATTCCATCAATAGGTTTGAATTGGTCATACTATGAAGATTCAGGAATTTATTACATTCAATTGGAACCAAGTACAGTTGGCCGTTGGACAATTACAATCAGTGCATCAAAAACCGGGTACTCGGTGGGTTCCGTCCAATTTATCCTTGATGTCGAACCAGTTCGAGTCGAGGCTGAACTTCTTACAGTGCCTTCAAGTGTTGAGGGTGTTGAATTCCTCATAGAAATTTCATTGACGGTAGAGGGAACCAATACGCCTGTGGAAGGAGCTCTGGTTGAGTTCAGAATGACTGTTATTGGAGATCCAGTTGGTATTTACGAAACCATGGAAGAAACCGATATTCCTGGTGTTTACAGGATCACGTACACATTTCCTCTCTATCAATCAACAAGTGAATACGAACTTGAGATTCGTGTTTCCAAAGATAACTTTGAATTAACAGGGGGAACTTTCACCTCCCTATTCTCAAAGTCTGACGATGTAATGCTACGAGTGATTCCTATTGCAACTGGTTCCGGTTTGTTAATCATATTGATTGTTGGTTCAGTGATTGGTTATAGAGTTAATAACACCAGAAAGAAACGACGGAACCTTGAAGCTCATCAGGTCAAGAAGCGATTTGACGATGTGGCAAACATCCTTGGTATAATTGTTCTACATAAGACGAGTGGTTTGCCAGTATATTCCAAGATTCTTAAGGGTGGTTTTGAAGAGGCAATGGTTTCAGCCTTTATCACTGCAATCACTCACTTCAGGTCTGAATTTGAAATGGATGAGAAGCAATGGGAATTCAATGTGATTCCCATTTCCGATATCATCAGTGCAGTTCCGACAAGGAGCTTGATTGTTGCATTCATCACAGTACGTTCTCCGTCTAAGTTCCAAGAGGTTGGTATGGAGGCATTTGGTAGAGCTGCGGGTGCAATGTTTGATGAGATACTAGCTGACCAAAAATCCAGTGTTGAGGACTTGAAACAGACTAAGATTTTGGACACGCTGTTCTATGACCTCCTTGATGGATTCCTCATTGAGCGATTCCGTACAACCAAGGATGTTTCCTTCCCGAAGTCAATGAAATGTCTTGAAGAAGCTGCACAGCAACTTGAGAATGGTGAAGGTTTCAAATTAGAAGATCTGGCGAAAGGAATGGCAACCTGTGGTATTGAGGAGTCACATGCATACAAGATTGTGATGGATGCAATTGATGATGACCTGATTGAATTTGTAAATGGAGCGGAATCAGATATTGGTTCTACACCATCTGCCCGTCCTGATACTATTGAGTCAGATGATGGCGACGAATTCACTACCTAGTTAGATACTCATCAGAGCTGTATTGATAACTGACGTCACTCTTATGTTGGGTTAGGAGACCATTACCATGGGACTATTTAGTGACAAAAGAGCTGTGGTTGCATTCATTATAGCAATACCCTTGGCAATCATAGCATATGTGTTTGTGAAACCTATTGACTACAATCTTTCCTTGATTGTATTTGGAGCAGCTCTAGTCTTGTTTCTTTTTGGTTGTCTACTTGATACAGCTGACGAGTTTGAGAAACCAGAAAAACCAATAACTAGACCAAAGGAAGAGAAGAAACCTAAACCTGCTGAACCTGAGGAAGAACATGCGGAGTTACATGTACCTGCAGTTGAGAAACCTGCGGCACCTCTAACTGACCTTCCAATTGAATCAATAGAAGGAATTGGGCCAGTTTATGGAGAGAAACTTCGTGAAGCCGGCATTCCCACTGTTGCAGAAATGCTTGCAGCTGATCCTGAAAATGTTGCGAACATTTGCGATGTCAATGTTGAACAGGCAGAACGATGGATTGCCATGAGCCGATTCTCTTGGCTCGACACAGTTTCTGAAGAAGATGCTGAGGCCATTGTCTTTGCAACAGGGATGGAAGACCTCAAATCACTAAGTGAGGCCAGTGCTGAAGGGCTCTATCAGAAGATCACTGGTGCTCTTGCTGAAGGCGATGTCCGAGTTCCAGCTGGATACAAGTTCAGTGTTGAGCAAATCCAGAAATGGATTGATGAAGCAAAGTCATTAGTTTAGTGCCAGTTAGAGAATTCATAGAGCGTGCAATCACACTCTATGATCTCTTTTCATTTTGATTTATACTCTTGATTACATATCGAGACCTTCAGGGTCTTTCCAGACATCCTTGTTCAGGTATGCTATGAACAGTGGTTTCGATAGTCCCGGTCGTGTAATCCACATCAGAAACGGTTTATTGATCACATATGGTTCCTTCTTCTTCAGTGGAGCTCCCGCTAATATTCCCAATGCAACTGCACTCTTCACTCTGAATCCAATCTCGTTCATTTTTAGCTTTGTCTGTTGCAAGGCTTGCGAGATGACATAGAATGGAATATCTCCATTAGGTGTATCAAATTGAAGTCCGAGAATCCATTCCAGTATTGTTTCTTCATCAAGGTCAATCTTTGGGAAGACGAACCCGTCGTACTCAAAGGGTACAGTCATCTTCTCTTTGTGAATCTTTTCAACAAAGTCCAGTAATGCTAGACCTGTGGGAACTTCATCTATCATCATAAGATGAACATGGTCACTATCCTTTGTTTCAATATCAATAATGAAGTTTGGATTGTCTTTCACACGATAAAATTTTGAACCGTAGGTAATCATTTTCACTCCTGGAAAATACTCATCATCTTCAGTTTTCACAGACCACTTCTTACCCTTCATTGCCCATTTTCCTAATAGGTCTAGAACACTTGCTACACCAAATCCTCCTGGTCCAAAGGGTTCAAGCCTTATCTGAAATCCCCGTTCCTCCAGCCACTTGTTGATCTGCTCATTGTCTATGTCTGCTATACTCTCAATTTCTTTAATTCGCGGAACATCACCTTTACAATATGCATGGATCTCATCAAGGAATTTCTTCTGAATGGCATTGGTAGTCGTCATACCCTCCACTTTCTTGAGAAACAACTCTGCTTCTCGTACAGCAGATGATATTGGGTAAACCACTAGGGTTTGCGTTTCAGTTGTCATCTTATCGGGTTGCATCCTTAATCCTCTCGCGCGATGTCCGTGTGAGAACTAAAATAGTTGTTGGGTTTTAGGTTCCCACAAATATTACTTACTCCAATCAGGATTTCTTGCAGATTCATAGTATACCAGTAAATTCTAGATTTCCAACAAAACTATAGGAATACGTTCCACACATAGCAGTAATGAAATCCGAGCTTATTGCCCCTTGTGGAAATAACTGCGCTATCTGCGTCGCTTTTTTTGGCTATACTATGAGTGGAGTAAAGCGAAAACATACTTGTCCAAGCTGTAGATCAAGGACCGGAACGTGTGCCTTTCTAAAACAACACTGCGAACTATTAACCAAAGGTGAAGTAGAATTCTGTTTTGAATGTCCAAACTATCCATGTGCACATCTTCAGAAACTTGAAGACCGCTACACGAAAAAATACAACGTAAGTGTAATTGAGAATCTGAATTTCATTCAGAACAATGGAATGGATAAATTCCTCAATAGTCAGAAAGAGAAATACCGATGTCCGAAATGCGGCGGGATAATGTGCGTTCATACAAATATGTGCTACAGTTGTTCTCCACCTGAATGAAATGAATGAATTTCATGACCCCCTCTCCCCTCTCCTTCTTGTGGAACATGAATTATAGGGTGCAACACCCAGCCCGTTCCCACCCTTAGCGCAGCCTCTGTATGTATATTGTCAGCATAATCTTCTCGTATTACGTGGGTGTTACGTCTGTATTGGGTAGACAACACTTACCTTCTTAAGATTTCCAGTGGTAGTAAGGGTGAGTTGTATCACACAACTTGAATACGAACGGAGAACGCGAAAATGACCGAAAATACACGACCATCATCAACCCTCCAGAAGAACGCTGAAGTCTTGCACACCTTGTACGGCCTTCTCGATAGTGACCGTGAACCCACAGACCAGGACGCTATGAGTCTTCGATACTTGTACGCGTGTTCCTGATTACATTACGATCCTCATTTCCAATGAGGTCAATTCGCTGTCTCCGTGCACCTCCCGGTATCAGAGACACAGTGGGGGAGAATTATTTTCCCCCACACCTTCTCCATCTTGAGCTGTGAAATATGACCGTGCGAAAAACTAAACTCGGAAGGTCCAAGGGCACCAGGACCTTGCTGCGTAAACACCGTCTGAAACATCTTGTCAAACCGGTAGTAGCAAAAGCAATCTGATTTCTAATTTT
>JABCSP010000193.1 GCA_018238825.1 Candidatus Thorarchaeota archaeon
TATGCGTTATTTCCAAGCCGTACTGCACCAGTTAGAGAAGAGCATGTAGAATTCTTTGAGGAATGGGTTCGTTTGACAGATACTTTAGGAATTCACGGTGTTGTAGGACTTGATCTTTACACCGATGGTTGGTTCGCAAAGGATCCCAAATATCAGACTATGAATGAGCAAGGAGTTAAAATGGAGCATCAGATTTGTCCAAATCGAAATGAATTTTGGCAATACGGTGCTGAGATCATTAAGGAAATAGGTTCGTATCCTATCAATGAAATTCTAATATTTGGAACCGGTTTTATTCGAGATCACTTCTGTTTCTGCGATCGCTGTCGCAAGGAATTCGCACCCTTAGTCGGCCAAGAACCTGACCGCCTTACTTACCAGCTTATCGCGGATAATCCTGAATATCATGAGAAATGGCATCAATGGCGAAGTGAAAAGGTTCACGAGGGATTCACATATCTCCAAGAAGCAGCAGTCGAATCTGATGATGCAACTGGACGAGAACTACCTCTGAAGTTATCAGTTGAGGTACTTCTAGATCCTGAGACTGGCTTATCTGATGGTGCAAAGAATGAATATGGTTATGACTATGCACGAATTGGAGAGATTACAAAGAACGTGTTGATTAACCTCTACCCGTGGTCACCAGTTCTTCCAGCAAAAGGAAGTTCAGAGTACAGTGAACTTGTAGAAGCTCTCTATTTTGTCAATGAGTTCACACGAAGAGGTGGTAGAGCATCTCTCTTCCGTTGGGGCGTAACAACTGTTGAGCAGCTTCAAGAGTTGAAAGCCTTAGGGAAAGATGTTGGAATTGATAGAGTCGTAACTACTTTCCACTATCCTTCAGATTACTCCCGCAGACGTGAAAGTGCGATTGGTAACTACTAGAACGACTCATACTTCACTGTCTGGCACTACAGAATGGGCAAACTCTGTTACCTGCTTTGATATTTCTTCCACATGAGAAGCAGAAAATATAATCCTTATTTTCTTCCCTAGCCTCTTCTATGAATGGGCTTAATTCACCTTGGGTGAAAAGAGCGCCAATGCCCTCAAGTGATTCATCTCTTTCAATATTGCACACGCTACAACTCTGGGCATCCTCTGTTGGAATGGCTCCCTCGATATCTGAATAGAGGTCTTTACTCTCTCGTTCACGATATTGGTAGGAGTGTCTATCTTCACGTTGGTCTTGCCATGGGTCAGTTCTTCGATTGTAATGCTCTTCATGTGATTGCATTGTTTTATCCAATGATTCGAAATCACGTCTGTAATCCTCAGAACCATACCCTGGGTCAGTAGCTGGACGATTTGCAACTCTTTCCACTGATGCCTGACTGCTCCATTGTGGGTCTGCAGTGCCCATGCCTCGTGCTGTTTCTACAAACTTGAGATGAGCGTCTTTTTTCATATTCTCATATTCATCTGGGGTGAGCCCCATTATCTCTAATGCTCTATCTCTTTCAGCACATCTCTTTGAGAGTGGACAGCAATAAGAAAGACTACCGTGACAAAGTGAAGCCATAGCACGGTCCTGTCCCGATTTAAAAATCGGAGTGATTCTTTTTGTGCCAAGAATAATTGAGTCTCCCGTGGATCTAATCTCTGTATAACCACTTTGAGTTAAAGCCTCTACAATCTCTCGTGCAGGGTATGCTCTACCTTCAATTATCACGTGACCCTCAGTCTTGTCAAGTCTTACAGGTCTTTCCGTGACCTTGTTACCTTCATAAGTAGGATATCTCGTTTTGGTCACCCCTAGATACTAAATTGACGTCATACAGTCATGCCCTCTGAGCAATACAATGGTATGTATTACGCAGTAGTATACACAAAAGTAAGGCAGGACATTTAATACTCGTAAGTGTTCTGAAGGTCAGCTAGTTAGGGTCGTTCGTGCAACGATTCATTGGAGGTATATTTTCATGGGTTGTAAATCTGAAGGTGCCGCACAAGGCTACACTGTACTTGGTGGCATTGTCTTGTTGATATATGCGTTTCAGAGGATATTGAGTGGAATTAATTCTCCACAAGACATTATCGAGATCTTCCTCGGTATTGCTGTCATAATTCTAGTAGTTCTTGCCTTTGATGCAAGTGGTTTTGTCACATGGAAGGTTCGCCGTTCAGGACTATTGCTAGCTCTGTTTGGTTTCTTTCTGATAGTTATTGTATCCTATCCGGGAATAACCTTGGACATTATCGCTTGGCTCAGTAGCCTGCCTACATTAGCTGGTCTAATGATATTGGTGGGTGGTCTGCTCATGGCCGTGAACAAATAGAATCCCCCTCATTTTGGATGGAGATGAATATCTCTCCATCCTGATGTATTTTTGACTTACCGCTCACATCGATAATTAGATAATGGGGAGTGATGTCCAAAGCAGATGTCAACAATAGGACAGTATCTTTATGGAAGAGAAACATATCAAGATTCTCAAGAATCTTGGATTTGATATCAGTCAGAAGGATCTGACGAATGACTATTGGAAAAAACGTGGTGCAGATGCACTAGCGCTTACGACCCAAGATAGAGATGTGTATGGCTGTATTGACCACACTCAAGGTGAAGGTGTAAATATCTTCGATATAGAAGGTACTGAATACCTTGATGTGACCGGTGGTGTTGCTGTTCGGGCTTTTGGTCTTCGCTATAAGCCGTATCTCGATTTCGAAGCTAGCATCAATGATGTAGTAAAGGAACTCCCTGGAGCAGACTTCGATGCAATTCCGCAGACATTATTGGCTGAACGAGTTGCAGGGATAACTCCGGGAAATCACAAGAAACGAGTAGTCTTCACTACTTCCGGTGGAAGAGCAGTCGAAGGTTGTATGAAGTCCGCAATGGACCTCTCAGGGAAAAGGCGTTTTGTAACCTTCAGGCCTGCATTTCATGGCCGTACAGGTTATGCGCTAGCTCTCACATCTTCAAATTCGAAACACAAATCTGGTTTTCCACAGGGTGTTGATACGGTTCGTGTCTTCTATCCCTACTGCTATCGATGTCCTTACGGTACAACCGAAGAGGACTGTAGCCTTGAATGTGTTGAGGCGCTGAGATATGCCCTTGAAGTTGAAGGGAATGATATTGCAGCAACTGTGATGGAGCCTCTTTGTGGTGAGGGCGGTTTGATAGTTCCTCCAACAAAAGCAGTCAAAGGTATCTATGACCTCACAAAGGAAATTGGTGCATACTTCATGTCTGATGAGGTGCAAGCAGGTATGGGTCGGACTGGAAAGTGGACTGCTATTGAGAATCATGGAGTAGTTCCTGATTACATCTCAATGGGTAAGGCAATGGGTGGTGGGTATCCTATGGGTGCATCAATTGGTCCCGCTCCAATGTTTACAGGTGGTTCACGCCATTCTGAAACCTTTTCAGCTGAACCAAAGATGGGACTGCTATCGCTGTGGGTCTTCAAGCACATAGAAGATGGTGGATTCCTGAAGAAGAATGCAGAGAATGGAGCTTACCTTCTAGAGCGTCTTGGTGAACTCAAGGACAAGCATGAGGTTGTAGGCGATGTACGTGGTCTGGGTCTCATGGTAGGCTTGGAGTTGGTCAAGGACAAGAAGAGTAAGGAGAAGGCTCCCAAGTTAAGGGACCGGGTTGTAAAGAATGCAGTTCAGAACCAGAACCTCTGGGTGCTTGGTTGCGGTCAAAATGTAATTCGTCTTACTCCAAGCTACATCATCACCAAGGAAAATATTGACGATATTGTAGACCGGCTCGACAAAGCTATCTCTGCAGAAATGTAATTACAAAAAAGAGAATGAAGATTGTTCAATCAGCTCTTTGAACTGACTGAGCAATCTTATATTTTTTATTTTAGTACAAGTAGTATTGCACCGATGATGACGAGAACGCCACCAAGACCACTTGCAAACAAGTACATGAGAATACCAACAATCAGTATAACCATCCATTTGTTCGAGAATTCAAGTGCTGGAATCTTGATGAATCCACTATTTGCAAGCGCAATTAGTGAGAATAGGATTCCTATGATTCCCGTTATTAATCCACCAAGAGCGAAATCAATGCTTGGTAAAGCAAATATGGGGGTTCCAAGAATCGTAAGGACTCCTTCGATTAAGCCAAGAATACCACCGAGTAGTATTAGTAGCCCACCAATTTTCTTTAAATCTGCCATAATTTTATCTCTCCATTTAGCGTGCCCCATGAATTGGGACCTTCCAACAATTAGAGAACCTCTATATATAACATAAGGATAAATCGTACTAGGAACTTTGGACCCCAGAATTGCGAAAAATAAGTGGTGATAGAGTATCTCATACGTGGGATTCGCGCTAAGTTTCATGAGATACTGGTAGAAATTGATGAATCAAGTATTGGCTTTGAATAGGAAACACAGTTTTTTTCAAAGACCATTCGATATTTAATACAAATTCTCAGAACGCCGTGGATGCAGCGAGAATGGGTACTTGTTCTCAAAAAATACCAGTATACGGTAGCTAATGCTAAAGCTTATCTACACTTTGTCTTTTGGTAACAAAAACAGATGGAGGTAATAATTACTATGGCAATAATTCTACGGTGGGATCATGTTTGCCCGGCGCTCATTCTTGTCTCTACCTCCTTCCGCGAAGTTTCTTTACGTGCTTCTTAAGGACCGACACCGGATGAGCCGGCAGGACCTGATTAGCGCAACATACCTTCCTCCTAGAACAATAAACTATGGTCTTAGTCGACTTAAGGCTCTAGGTCTCATTCATGAGGAAGAACATGACAAAGACGCGCGGGAGCGAGTATACGAGTTAGTTCAGGCGCCTATGTAGTGCCGATATGAATCCGGAAGATGGTTGTGGGTGTTCCCCATCCATCTTCACACCACTTTCACAGTCTCCAAAAGCCTCATAAAAACCCGAAAATTACAATTGTGAGTGAACTGTAAGAAACTCCTGTGTTCCACCTTTCTCACGACTGCTGTCACCAGCTTCCGAAAGACCGGAGTCTTTCAAAGTGTCATGAGCTTTGCCCCTCT
>JABCSP010000194.1 GCA_018238825.1 Candidatus Thorarchaeota archaeon
GATTGCTACTCAGTTCAGGAATAGTTTCAGATGGTCTATCATGAGTTCCCAGAACTTCTTTTGCACCAGCAGATTTCAGTGCGCCAAGTATTGCATCTTCACGTTCTTTCCTATAGTAGAACAGATTAATCTCTAGTAGTGCTCCTGTCAGTTCAGATAAAGTGACGGTGTCCTCTGGTACAAGTGCACAAACATTCCCATTGACACTAATGACAGGATAACTGGCAGTTAGCATAGCTGCCACAGCAACCTTGACTGCATGTTTTGCAATATCATTCGTCTTCTCACCGATGAGATAATCAAAAGCTTCTCCACGACCATGAGCAAGAAGTCCTGCTGTTGCTACCTCATGCCGTGTGTGACCTTCAATTATTTTTTCTCGAGTTTCTAAAGAAACCTTACGAGGATGATCATCAGGTATCTCTATCTTTACCATGAAACCAACCTCCCGCCATCTTCTGAAATGCTTGTGATTTTAACTTGAGATATATTCCAGTACTTTGTGAGAATATCAACTGCCTTCTGAGACTGTTTCTCATTGCAGAGACAGAAAACAGAATCGCCTAACATAACCATGCTTGATTGATTTAATTCTGAATTATCCAGGTCCCGAAGAGCCGCATTCACACGTCTGGTAGACAAACCAATTGCTTTCGTAAATTCCCTTGAACAAGAAATGAAAGTATCAAGTGAGGGATTGTCAATAATCCGTCCAACTAGCTTATCGCCAACAGCATTAATTCTAGTGCGACTCTGCCGATTTGTCAAAATATCATGAGTCTTCAATCCGGGGGCTCCTGCTAAAACAACAGTCAATGATTCGCTATCGGGAATATTCACGACCTTGCCTATTCCAGGTCCACCAGGATGTATACGAATTTCGATACCACCCAATGTCTGAGCAATGACATCACCAAGACCAGTTCGATTCTCAATTTCTGCACAGTGAGCATATTCTGCTGCACTTGTATCGCTCATTGTAGAATCAAGAATATGGCCGAGAGCAAGTGCAGTACCCAGAGCCCCAGCTCCAGATGCTCCAAAACCAACTCCAGATGGAAGAGAGGACTTGTGTGTAACTGTAACCTTGAACTGCCTCTCGTATTCCTCGACCAATCTTCTTACCACCGTTTTTGTCACATTAGCATCGATGTCTTCATCATTGTATATTGTTGTAATCTCAAGCGATTCACTTTGTATTGCACTGACAGTGGTGAGTGTTCCTATCTCCACCGAGAATCCAGCGCCTGTTGATCCACACTCTAAGGGATTCTTCTTCTCGTCAAAGATTCTGAAAACTCCCGTAATGTGGCCGGGCACAAAAGCTTGTGCCATTATTGGCGTATCATCTATAGTGTTCAAGGTGTCAGTCATATTTTTCCCAGCAAACTCATGTATAAAGTAATACCATGTATATCGCGCGTCATACCCATCAGTATATACAGGTATATACATTGTGTTTAAGTCAAACAAAAGTCGATTAAAATAGGCCTATTTCAATGGAACCAGGCTTGTATACTGCTTCACCCGCGGATCAGCAGAAGCTGGAGCAGGATATGCCCATCGTGCATCAATATCGCGTCCACTCAAATCAAAGACATTGAAGCTTCCTGATGACCAAGTAAGTGGGCTGAAACCAAGAAGAAGTGTTTGTGTTCTCCAGCTTGAAACACAAATGTGTCGATTCATACCAGCTGTCGGAACTACAAGAAAGACGTTTGAGAGTTCCATGAGGAGAGAAGTACTGATACGGTAGAAGAAGCTGTAAGTTTTCCTATGCTCTTCAGTTCCTTGTTCACGAAGGTCGTTTAGGTATCTGATAATTGTTTCATCATGAACTGAGGGATCCATCACATCAGATAGCTCTTCCACATCAACAACAACAGCTGTTTCAAAGTAATATGCAAGCGGAAACTCTGTGACATGAAAGATGATGAATTTGTTCTTCGTAATAGCCTGGTATAGATGTTGAAAGATTGCTTGTTTTGAATAGAGCGAATTGACATCTAAAGATGCGGGATTGAAGTTCTCAAACTCGTCCGAAACAATAAGACGAAACATATCATCTAGCATATCACCGTCATAACCAATTCTCACAACATGATAGGGGCGGTCACCAGAATTCTCATCCATTCGCTTTGTGGAAACAAGAAATTCATTATAGTCTCGCAGAAATGTATCAACCTCATTGTCATTATCAGTAACAAAGAGTGATTGTGTGGGTGTATCGAGAGCTGATACTACTTTATCGTATGCTTGAAAACGAGCCTTCTTCTCAGCATCAAATCCTTTGAGAAGAGCTTCCAAGTCACGAGTAGAGTCAGCCAAATTTTCCACATCCACAATGGATTGTTATTGCATATCAAGTTCCCTATTTCCCAAACCCGCGAGAAATGAGCCTCGGAACCTGTCTAGTGCAATCCATTTACGGCCAATCCACTAAGATGGCCGTCACCAACACTCTCGGTCATCCGCGTTGTCATTAATATTCTTTGCCTAGATGATACCCTTAGTAGTATCACCACGATTTTAGTTAGTGAGTGAACGGTTCCGCAACTCTTATTCGGCTTCTGGTACAGAAACTCAACGTCCACAGAAAAAAATGCGGTGAAATGCCCTATGGAACATACATCCAAACTAATCAAGGGAAGCCTAAGTAGCGTGCTAGAAGGGGAAAAAATCACCCTATGCGTCACAGGCAGCGTTGCAGCAGTGGAATGCGTTGCCATTTCAAGAAAGCTCATGCGCCATGGAGCAGAAATTTACACCGTAATGAGTGAAATGGGGACAAAGATTGTTCATCCATATTTACTTGAATGGGCAACAGGTAATCCGGTCATAACAAAACTGACTGGTCAGATAGAACACATTACTCTGGCTGGAAAACATGATGGTCATGTCGATCTAGTGCTTATTGCTCCAGCTACGGCAAATACGATAGGAAAGGTAGCAAATGGTATTGATGATACTCCTGTTACTACAACTGTATCATCCGCTATTGGTGCAAAAATCCCTGTCGTGGTTGTACCTGCAATGCATGAATCTATGTATGATCACCCGGCGGTTATTGAAAATATTGAGAAACTCAAGTCAATGGGGATTGGTATTGTTTCCCCAAGAATGGAAGAAGCAAAAGCTAAAATTCCTGATGTAGACACAATTGTGGATTTTGTACTTGGAGTCCTTGGCCCAAAGGATCTTGTAAATCATCATTTTGTTGTTTCAGCAGGACCTACACGAGGTTGGATTGACCGCGTTCGATTCATCTCGAACCCATCCACTGGTAAGATGGGTATAGCCTTGGTTCATGAGTTGATTTCACGTGGCGCATCAGTTACACTGGTTCTTGGCCCAACTGCACAAGTACCTCCAGCCCAAGCAGAAGTAATCAACGTGACAACATCCGAAGAGATGATGGATGCCGTCATGAAGTCACTTACTGATCAGAAGACTGAGTGCTTCATCTCAACTGCAGCAGTTCTGGACTATGTACCATCTAAGAAAGAGGATAGTAAAATAGCATCTGGGAAGAGTAGCCTTTCATTAGACTTGGTGCCAACAAAGAAGATCATAGAAGCAGCTCGTAAGAAATTCAAGAGTCTCTTTATTGTTGGATTTAAAGTTGAATCAGGAATAAGTAAGAAAGAATTGGAGAAACGGGCAAGAACTAAGATTGAAGCAGGGATTTGTAATCTTGTTATTGCTAATGATGAACAGAAAAAAGGTGTTGCCTTCGAATCCGATACAAATGAGGTTCTGATTGTTGGCCCAGAAGGTTCAGTTAATCATGTTCCACTTGCATCTAAAAGGGAAATAGCACACCATATAGTAGATTCAATAGTGGAAAAAATGAAGTGAAAAGAAGCACTCATAAAATATCAAGTAGAGCTTCAGCCATTCGCTTCATGTCCATAAATATCAAACCGAGTTGGGCATCCACCTTAGCCAATACTAAGAAGACTGCACGATCGCCTACTGAAGTTATGAGAGTATATCCTTGATCGCCTTTCACATAGATTTCAAGAAGATTCCCACGGTCAAGCTCCATTGTTGCTTTTTCGCCAAGAGATGTGATTGCTGCACTGATAGCCGCAACATTCTCTTGTTCACTCTCGGGTAGAGCTGAGGCAATCATAAGACCGTCTGGAGATACAAGAGCTGCACCTTCAACACCTGGGACTGTTTCAAAGTCGCGGATGATTTTATTGATGCTATCGACGCGTGTAGACATACTAGGACCCTCGAGTAATCCGAACAAGGGCTAGTCAGTGCAGTGAATATAAAACCTTATTGCAAACAGGCATAAAATGCGCATTATACTCCAAAGAACTCCTTTGCATCAAATTTACCATCTTCCTCTTTCTGTTTTTTCTGCTCTTCCTTGGATTTTCCTTTCGGTTTTGGACCCTTGTCACGCTTGAAGGTGAAAGATTCACCGCGTCTTCGTTTGAGATAAATCCAACTACCTACAGCAATAGCTACTACACCTACAAATAATCCAATAGTAAGCCATGGGAAGGGGCGGATGAAGATAAAATCTTCAAATACAATTGACAATGTATCATATCCAACTCTACTCGCTTCAAGTCTTATATCGAATGTACCCAGATGAGCGGTAGTGAATTCTCCAGTGAGTGTGACCGTATATATTCCAGAACCAACTTCTACAACATCAGCTTCAGTGGTATTCAACCACAAACTAAGGTTAGCTGAATTTACAGCATTGCCCTCCAAGTCAGATAGTTCCACAGTTATTGTCACGCTATCACTAGCCCAGATGATAATCTGACTTAGAGAAATCGCCCGTACCAAAATGGAAGGAGCGGAAACCCATGCTAGAATGTTTTCCACTAAATCTTCTAAAGCCGATCCAGCAGGATCAGTTGTCGCCATCATAATTTTCCCAGAGCCAACAGAACTAGCAACAATCAAAGGATTGGAATTAGAAGTCGCGATAACTGAGAAATTAGCCCATGGAGATTCAAAGTGACCTTCATAGT
>JABCSP010000195.1 GCA_018238825.1 Candidatus Thorarchaeota archaeon
GAGATCACCTCTCAATTACTAGTTTCTGATCCGACAGGTGCAAGAGAACATATCTTGGCCGCACTTACAGTTGGGCAGAGGATGAGTGCTCTTCTGAAAGTTTTTTCAGAACCACAAATTATTGTACAATCTGATATTGTAAGCTTGATTGAGAGTATAGCTGAGCAGGCACAAATCACCCATGGGAATCTTGAGATAATTGTATCAACAGATGATAATTGTCGCAGCTATGGTGTAATTAGCAGATTGTTACCAATGGTTTTTGCCAATCTATTTCGTAATTGTGCAATGCATGCGGGTAAAACACCTACAGTCAAAGTTTCAACTACAATGAATGATAATCAAATTTCAATTCTAGTAATTGATAATGGACCTGGAGTGGATCCTTCTATCCGTGATAATCTATTTGAGAAGGGTGTAGCAGGAACAAAAAGTGCAGGCACAGGAATGGGTCTCTACTTGATAAAACAGATAATAGAAATACACGATGGAACAATAGCTCTTCTAGATGAGGATGAATGCAAAGGCTGTGGATTTCGTATCACACTACCTTGTACTTCTTTCACAAAGTTTGCCTAGAAATCTACTGCGTGTAGATGTTGGATGTTTAATCAATTCTCGGTATATGACTTATGACATATGCTAACTCGTTAACACCGCAATCTCTATAAACTGAAATCGAGCAAATGCGAAATCACGGGCCAGTGGCTAAGCCAGGCATAGCGACAGGCTCTTAGCTCTTTCAGATCACCTGAGAGACAGAGAGACTTGTTGGTCGAGGGTTCACGATAGTTAATTCCTAATTATCGGCCCAAAAATCCCTCCTGGCCCGCCATCTACTTCTTAATACACGAAATTATTTGGATAATTTATCGACTCTTGAAATTGTTTCTTCAGCCTCCGCCATCATTCTATCCAATAATTCCTTAGCAGTAGGTACATCTTTGATCAATCCTACACCTTGGCCGCAACTTACAACTCCCAATTCAATATCTCCTTCTTTGTACATTTTTTCTGCTTTATCTCCAGAGGCAGCTTGAATGAGAATGAATAGTGGTGATTTTTGAGCCTCTAGTTCAATTACGTGCTGTGCCGCTTTATTGTTCCACAGTCTGTGGGTATTACCGACAGAACGCAAAGCCAGAGTTGTATCAGTTTCTGCTGCGTTAACAAATGCCTGTTTGAGATTGTCATGGATGGGGCATTCCTTTGTAGCCATCATCCTTGTACCCATAATAACTCCTTCAGCACCTAGTGTTAGAATCGCGGCAATACCTCTGCCATCTGTTATTCCGCCCCCAGCAATTACAGGAACATCTAGAGCATCAACTACGGATGGAGCCATTACCATCGTTCCTATATCTAGAGTACCCGTAGCTCCACCATTTTCATATCCAACAACAGTTACCATATCCGCCCCCAGGGAAGCTCCTTTTATCGCATATCTTACTCCCGCACATTTGTGAATCCAGATGACATCTTTGAATTTTGGCACCAAATCCTCTGGGGCTTTGTGACCACTTGTTTCAATGATTTTCACACCCTCAGCTAATGTAGCATCCACATAATCTTCTAGCTTGTCTTGAGGCATCAAAGCGGGGAACAAATTGATATTAACTGCAAATGGTTGATTTGTAAGGGATTGCGTTTTATTGATTGCATCACGCAATTCATCAGGAGATTTGTAATTTGCACTGGCTAACACAGCACAGGCACCAGCATTACTAACTGCCGCGACAAATTCGGGATTAGAAATTCTTGCCATGGCCCCTACTATAATCGGATATTTACATCCCAACATTTCAGTTACTTTCGTCTTTATCATTTGACTCACACACACGTCTTCTGACCTTTGACTAGATTCTCACAGATAAATCTCATCATTAGATCGAACAATCGCTGTCAAGCCCTATTGTTATAGAGTGATTCAAATTCACTCCTTGCCCTCATTCTGATTTTATTATGATTTGATATGGGATTATAACCATGAATTATGACAATCGATTAGAATAATGATCTCTCCTATTTGGTGATGCAATTGGAAAAATATGTAACTCCGTTAAATCCAGAAGATTCCCTTCTTCCAGTGACTTTCCTTGATGGGATCACCTCGAGAGAAACTCCTGTTCCAACTCTATATGCAATACGATTCTTCTGTAGAGAGTTAGAAACAACACTTGATACCTTGTTACAAAATCAAGAATTACAGGAGCTTCTTAGCAATAGGACTAAGGAAAAGGAAGAGATTCATGAATGCCTTCAAAGAGTCTTGCATCGATTTCAAGAGTTTCTCATGGTGGATGCACGTCGATAGTGTTTCAAATCACAGCTCCGTTCTTTTCTCTCAGTACTTGGCAGTTAATAGTCGACGAAAAGTAATTGACTAATCCTGAAACCTGCAGTTTGAACAGAGGCCACGAACTTCAAAGCTATGGCTTTGTACCTCAAAACCTGCACTCTGATTCAGGTTGGGCGCTATTTTGTCGAAGGAAATACAATCATAGTCTTCAATTTGGCCGCATTTGTTGCAGACGAGATTGATGTGGAAATTGATATTAGGATCATATCGAGTTGATCCATCTCGGAATCCCATTTCATTTACAAGTCCAATCTCTGTGAAGAGTTGAAGGTTCTTGTATACGGTTGCTAGGCTAATTGTAGGGTCCGTTTTACTTGCAAACTTGTGAATTTCAGAAACATTTGGATGTGATCCAGCCTTCCAGAGCGCTTCATAGACCACGATTCTCTGGGATGTAGCCCTGTGACCACTCTTTCGGATAGTTTCTGCAATCTCTTCTCTAGAGGATAGCATTGTAGGTTGTTCTACTCCGGTATCCAAATAAACTTATTCCTATATGATAATTATTATTTATTGACAAAAAGACTTAAATAATAATGATTATTGATAACTAGTTAGAAATCTTGGAGAATAATACAGATTCATCAAGGAGATGTAACGAAATGACAGAAACTCAAATTGAGAAAAGAATGCTCCTAATTGGAGAAGAAGTACCAGACTTTGAAGCTGAAACTACAGATGGTCCAATAAAGTTCAGTGAATGGGCCAAGGGGAGTTGGGTGATCCTATTCTCCCATCCCGCAGATTTCACACCAGTCTGCACAACTGAATTCATGGCTTTTGCAGATATCTACCCTGATCTTAAGGAACGAGGTGTGAAGTTACTCGGACTAAGCATTGATAGCATCTATTCGCACATTTCATGGCTTAGAACCATCAAGGAGAAGCTTGGGAAGGACATTCCATTCCCAATCATCGAAGACCTGAGCATGAACGTAGCAAAGAAATACGGAATGATTCACCCTGCTCAGAGTGCAACTGCTGCTGTTCGTGCAGTATTCTTTATTGATCCTAAATTCAAGCTTAGAGCATTGATCTATTACCCATTAAGCAATGGTCGGAACATGAAAGAGATTACTCGCATCATTGATGCTTTCCAAACTTCGGACAAGCACGGTGTTGCCACGCCTGCTAATTGGGAGCCTGGTGATGATGTCATTGTTCCACCCCCAAAGACAACAGCTGAAGCTGAGAAACGTCTTGCCGAGGGTTACGATTGCGCTGACTGGTTCTTCTGTAAGAAGAAACTCTAATACAATGAGGCATGATTCGAGAGAGTGAGAGGGGGAGACCCCCCCTTCTCTCTCGCTACGATTTTTTAATCCATTTTTGCAATTATTGATAATAGTTAGAACACATGTTCTAAAAATTCTGGGAGAAACTTGTGTAAGATATTCGTTTTAGCTTAGTTTTGCATCAACAACTAAATCCTGATAGATACTGGAAAGCCCCTCCAAATGCTGTTTGATATCAAACCGTTTCTCAACAGTTTCTCTACCTTTTCTACCAATCTGTGCACGATGTTGTTCACTATTCAATAAAGTGCTCACTGTTTCAACAAGTGCATTGACATCATCTGGATTTACGGTTAGCCCATCTTGACCTTCAGTGATGATCTCACCAGGTCCATAGACATTGGTTGTCACTACAGGTACTCCACATGCCATGGCCTCAAGAATTGAAAGACCAAAGGGCTCCGCTCTTGAGGGATAAATGAAGATACGACTTTGATTGATTAATTTAGGAACCGCTTCGATTTCAACAACACCTAGATAATCCACCATATGAGATACTCCTGCATTGTCGAAACCATCCAAAAGATTGCTCTTCAGAGAACCCTCTCCGGTCATTAGCAATTTAAGATTCGGATAATCTTGCTTGAGTATGGTGAGCATCTCAGGAAAGAGATCAACAGCCTTCATCTTTTCAAAACGTCCCAGAAATGCAATATCCCACTTTTTCTTGGTTTCAGGCATTGGATAAAATACGGATAGGTCTATTCCCAAGTATAATGGAAGGACTGGAACATCATTTCCTTTCCTTGATAGATGCTCATCTAGTACTTCCGCCACGTTATTGCTCACAGCAAGCACCAGGTCAAACGGGCATGCATCACTAAAACTTTCGAAATCGGTTGTTCTTTCTCCACTTGGTAGAATCAATGGTTTTGGTCGCCCATGAATTGTTGCAACCATGGGAATATCCCCCAATGAACCACGTTCCTGTAACTTTGTAAGAACACGGTTGAATACAATGTAGGTGCTATGTGCATGGATAATGTCTGGTTCAAATTCTTGAATCGATTTTTTTACAGCATCAAAAGTATATTCAATTAAAGGTTTTCCCGCTAATTGTTTAATATTTTTCCTCAGAATTCCTTTTGAACCGCCTCTTGCTGGAATAATGCAAACAATCTTCATTTAATCACTAACTTAAAGAGTATCCACTTTCCTAAGTTTCTTCTTAATTTCTTCTTCCTTTGCGGTAATCTTTTTTTACCATCACCAAGAGCAAGCTCAACAGTTCTAAGATATTGAACAAGGCGATAAAAACCCATTACCTCTACTGATGCTGCTTGATCTGAACCATACAT
>JABCSP010000196.1 GCA_018238825.1 Candidatus Thorarchaeota archaeon
GATTTACTGAAGCTGACCTGAACCACTCTCGGTGATATCATACTCACATGTTATTTTGTAACCCCCAAGGGAGAACAGAAGGTTGATTAAACGCCTTGAATGATATTGATTTTAAGCACATGATTCAGTCTAGAAGAAGAGGTTAGTAGGAATGGAGATTCCAGAAAATTGGCAAGAGGAGCTCATGCTCCATGATTGGAAGATGATGAGAATTGAGAGTTGCAAAGATGCATATCATCCTGTACCCCCTTGGTACAACTTCCCAAATGGTATTCGTCTTCGAGTTGCTACAATCGAAGTTGATTTCGAAAAAGCTAACGCAGTGATGGCCGCATTATCTGATTTGGAACCAAAGAAGAAGGTGAATAAGGGAATTGCAACAATCAAGTTAAACTGGAATCACTTAGAATCTATGACAAAGGGAGAATTAGAGGATTTCAAATGGCGCATCTATTCACTGGATGTTTGAACTTCGAAGTGGTCTTTGATTGTGCCCCTTAGAATCTCTTATTAGGACTGAAGAGAAAATATCACTGGGAGTCGATTACCACTTGGCAAACTACCTAGACACGCTTGACGACCTTCGTGAGGGTCTTGACACATTTGTAGAAAAATGGTCAAATATTCAGCGTAAGTCTGCCAAAGCCATTCAAGCAGTAACCAATACAATAATGCAGATTGAACACTTGGATGGACCTCTTGGAAAACTAAGTGGATTTCAGAATATCCGAGAGAACTCCAAGGGGATACTACTCGTTAATTTGTACGATAGACTTGTGCCTTCTTTGGAATCTTCTATCAGAGAGTTCACAAAGCTGATGCACATGTTTGAAAACCTCAGGCACACTTCCACCAGCATCCAGACTCTAACGGAAACGATGCGTGGAGACCTCTCAGAATCTCCAGAGCTCGAAGACTTGGTTGGATTCCTTGATTTGATTATGATAAGTGTCCGTGATATTCTAAATATGTACGAGTCTGAGTTTCTTGTTAAACTTACAATCTTCCGTGACTTCGAAGAGAGTGCTATCGATATAGGCGTAGTCAGCAATTATCTGACTATATGGATGGTAGAGCCTAATATTGAAGCAAGTGCTAGGGATAAACTACTCAAGGATCTCGATGAACACATTGAGCTACTAAGAGATGTCTTCTCGGGCAAGACTGGTATTCGTTTGCCTGATGCCTACAAGAAAGTTCAGTTCTGAAAGTTTAGTTGAATTATTCTTCTTTATCAATTATCGAAGGACGTCTTTGAATAACAAGATCATCAATCTCTGCTTGTAGCTCACTTTTCTGGTCCTCGTAGAGCGATTCTGAAACTTTACCCTTCTCATATTCAGCTTGGAAGAAAGCAAGTTTCTCACGATAGATTTCTTCTCTGATTTCAAGTTCACGCAACCTTGCTCGCTTATCTGAAACTAATTTTCGTAGATCGTCTTCGAGACTGAATATCTCCTCTTCAAGCTCGGCTTTCAATCTAGAATAGATTTGACTGCTAACCATTCCCTCAGTATATTTATCGACAAGTTTGAGAAGAGCATGACGAGTTGCATCTCTCATCGCAGCGATTTCTTGAGCTGCATCATCTTCCTCGATGAGATTCAGAAGTGTAGCGATGCGCGGTGCTGTTATTCCTTGCACGACGAGACTCATGAACACTACAATAAAGACAATAGAAGTAATTGCTCCGCCTATCCCAGCTTCTACTTCTACAACGACAATTGCTGCTAAAGCTGCGCTGGCTACTCCTTTGACTCCCGCCCAACTGACAAAGAACCGATCTCTGTTGCTCATTGACTTATCAAAAGCTGTCACAGCGAAAACTGAAATTGGTCTAGCAATTAGAATCACCAGTAATCCGACGATACCTCCAACAGCCATTATTTCTGGGGTCATCGCTGCAGCGTCTAGATTTATCCCTAAGAAAATGAAAACAATTATCTCAAAGACGAATGAAACATTCTTCATTGTTCCGCGCATTGATTTCTGGGGGAGTACAGGAAGACCAATCGATCTAGAGTTTGCCATGAAGAGGCCTGCAAAAACTGCTGCCAAGGCTCCTGGATGAATTCCAAAACCTGCAAATAATTCACCCAAACCATATGCAATGATGGGGGTTGCTGCGGTAACTATGGATGTATTTGTAGCTCCTTCGATGGCCAACAGTATCTGTGACATGCCCCATGCAATCCCGAGACCAATAATCACACCCAAGGCTATACTTGCGACAAACTGGCCTCCGACAATCCACCAAGGCTGAGCTAATGAAGGGACAATGAACGGGAGGAAAACTGTAATGACAATAATAACTGCAGTTGCATCATTGAATACAGCTTCTCCTTCCAAGATTGAGAATAGTTTTCTCTTAACTCTCACTCCACCTGATTCAAGAACCGAGAAGAGTGCTGCAGGATCTGTTGGTGTGAGAATCGCACCAATGATGAACGCTACTCCTATTAGTCCAACCTGTCCAGGGATTGCAAGCCAGATGGTTCCTCCGGCTATGATTGATGTTAGAAATACGCCAACTGTGGCAAGAACTGCAATCGATTTGATCGAGAGTCTGAGCTCTTTCATATTGATATTTAGACCTGCATAGAAAAGGACTGAAGCAAGTGTTAACTGAGCGATAAGCGCGAGTGGAATGCCTGCGAATATAGCAGGATCTATGACCAGCTTGATTCCTAATCCTGCGACCATTAATGGAATCGGATACGGAATTTTGAATCTCTCTGCGACTTTAGCAAGTACTGCACCTGCAATTAAAATAATGACCGCTAGATAGATTCCAAAATCATCAGCCACGAATGCACACCTCAGATATCCGCAAGAATCTCAGCGCATTCTTTCACATAGTCTGAAATATGTTCCAACTCTGCAACAATCTTTCTCATCATATAACATGAGAAATCTGATTCATCGCCACCAGCTGTTTTGACAGAGATTTGACGACAGATTACAATATTATCCTCGTCAACTTGTCTTTCTAGTTTGATGATTTGTTCTAAATCTGCTTTGACACTTTCTGGATCACTGGTATTAACTTCAATCATATGTTTAAGGATGCCAATTTGTTCATTCACCTTTGATGAGATTGTTGTGAGTGAGTCCATATAGATGTCACTAAAAACATCACCTCGAAGTGAATCAAGAATTACTAATACTTGTGCTAAAGTGTGTTGAATTCTAATGAAATATTCAATCACTGCGAGAGCCATTATACCTAGGTCATCTCTCGGTAATTTCTTTGAGAACATGTACTTGTCCGTTAGAGCTCGAAGAAATGAGAAAGTTTTCTTTCTCTGCTCAATCCATTCTTCTTCGGTCACTTCAGGTCCTGCTGCTTGGTCACAGAATTGACCACATAACTTTCTATCTATGTAATCACTAATCTTCTGTTGTAAATCTAAAATCTTAAGAAAACGATTAAGAATTTCATCCTTTGTAAGAAAATCGTCACTCATCCGATTTTGCCTCCTCTGGCAACTCTGACAATCTTGGTCGAGTCCATGAAAGTGCAAGGTTTACATGAACGAATTGTTTTCTGATTTTAACTTCGAGTCCTGTTTCCACAGGTTCTCCAATTGGTACTGCTATCGTACCTGTTTGGAGTGTTGGCATTGGTACCTCTAATTCATCACCCTTACGAAGTTGCTCCACAATCTCTTCCAAGAGGTCGGCAAGATTAATGAGGGTCATCTCCTGCTCGAACTCATAGTCTTCGATTCTCATCGTATTATCTCCTGTTTTGGAATAGGATTATTCATTTTTGTCAACATTATCCCTTTTTCCAACTCCAATATAATACGCCAGAAGATGTAAGGGCAATACAGCTAAAATCGGGGTTAGCATTTCCAAGGTCTTTGGAATATAAATTACATCATCAACTAAGTTCTTAATTTCTTCATTTCCTTCAGTAGCAATAGCTAATACTCTCCCGTTCCTAGCTTTAGTTTCCATAATCGCATTTTTCATTTTCTCATAAACCGAATCTGACGGACAGATACAAACAGTAGGAAAGTTTTCGTCAATTAAAGCTAGAGAACCATGCTTCATTTCTCCTCCCGCGTATCCTTCTGCATGAATGCGATAAGCAACCTCTTTTAATTTTAAAGCTCCTTCTTCTGCGATCGGATAATTATATTTTCTACCGAGATATAAAAAATTCTTATATTTGGAATATTTTTTAGCCAGATCTTTGATCTGTTCACTATTTTCTAATACTTTTTCAACTAGACGTGGTAACTCATCAATTTTTTCAGTGATTCGTCTACCCATTACAAGTGACATATCTCTCATTCTTCCTAAATAGACAGTTAGTAACGCTAAAACTGTTATTTGAGAGATAAAGGCTTTTGTTGAGGCAACAGAAATTTCTGGACCAGCATGGTTATAAACTCCCGCATTCGTTTCTCTGGCAATAGTACTGCCAACAGTATTTACAATTCCCAATGTTAAAGCTCCCTTTCTTTTTGCTTCTGAAAGTGAGGCTAAAGTGTCGGCTGTTTCTCCTGACTGACTAATAGCAATAACAGCTGTCTTAGAATCTATAATTGGTTTTCTGTATCTAAATTCACTGCCAAGTTCCACTTCAACAGGAATGCCGGCATATTCTTCAAGTAAATATTCTCCAACTAGTCCCGCAAAGCTTGCCGTTCCGCAAGCGATTATAATTATCCTATCTATATCTCTTAATTTGTTCTGGTCAAGTACTTCTAGTCCTCCTAATTTTACTAATCCTTCCTCTGAAATCATTCTACCTCTTGTTGAGTTCTTTATTACTTCTGGAATCTCAAATATTTCTTTTAATATAAAATAGTCATGACCGTCCTTTTGTATTTTGGAAACATCTAAATCTATATTGCAATGTTTTTTATTTACCTTGTTATTATCAACGATAGAAATAACTTTGTGGCTGTTTTTATCAAGAAC
>JABCSP010000197.1 GCA_018238825.1 Candidatus Thorarchaeota archaeon
GGGCTCTCTTTGCTTGATGAAACATTTGTTTCTGAGGCAACAGGGTATGGATGTGCAGGATTGGCAACAACAATCATGTGCAATAACTTAGCCTTTTCGCCACTTGTAATTGGTGCAACAACAGAACAGCTCAAGACCTATGTCGAGCCGCTAATTACCGGAAAAGAACCCAAATTTGGAGCATTTTGCTTAACTGAGCGCGGTGCTGGTTCTGATGCAGGAGCTGTAGCAACACGTGCAGTGCGGGATGGAGACGAGTATATCATTAATGGGGTCAAGTGTTACACAACCAACGGACCTCAGGCATCACTCTTCACAGTCTTTGCATCTACCCAACCTGAGCTTAAGACCAAGGGACTCTCTTGTTTCATGGTACCCAAGAGCAAAGCCACAAAGGTAGGACATATCGAAAACAAAATGGGACAGAAAAACTCTATTCAAAGTGAAATTATCTTTGAGGATGCACGTATACCAAAAGACTGTTTGGTCGGCAAAGAGGGTGATGGCTTCAGGATAGCAATGACCACTCTAGATAAGACTAGAGCAGGAATAGCAGCAATAGCAACTGGAGTAGCTCAAAGAGCTGTAGATGAGGCTGCAAAATTTGCAAATATTCGTCATCAATTCGGTCAGTCAATTGGCAGGTTCCAAGGAATCAGTTTCATGCTAGCTGATATGGGTGCACGAGCAGCAGCTGCTAGACAGCTGACTCGTTATGCAGCATGGATGGCAGATCAAGGCATACGCAATTCGAAGGATTCAGCCTATGCAAAATTCCTTGCGTCTGACGCAGCAATGCAGAATGCAACTGATGCAGTTCAGATTATGGGAGGTTATGGTTATCTCACAGAGTATCCAGTGGAGAAACTCATGAGAGATGCAAAACTCCTACAAATTTACGAAGGTACAAATGAGATTCAACGTCTTGTCGCAGGATCAAACATCCTCAAAGAGAGTGCAAATCTTGATACCGGTTTCCATGTCAAATACGACGGAAGAGACGCACCTTTAATGTAAACCAAGTGGAGCTGCCTGAGAATTAAATCAGGCAGTTCAATTGTTTTTCAATTCATACTGATTATCAAAAGTAGTGCATGAGTTACTTACTTAAGATAGATAATACTTGGCCAGACCAACAAAGGCTGGAGTATCACAACCTTGGACGATAATGAAACAATTCAGACGATAAAGGATCGTCGTTCGATAAGAGATTATGACACCTCTAGGGATATACCTGATGACTTGATCTACAAGATAATCGAGGCAGGTGGATTTGCCCCTAGCGCTGAAAATCAGCAACCCTGGAGAGTGCTCGTTGTTCGCGACAAGAAATTACAGGACTTCATTGGTCAAATTGCTGTTGACCGAACAATCCTACTTTTCGGTCGAGCCACTCCTAGGGAAGAGCTCGAACGAAGGTTGAGTTATATTACATCAAAAGCCAGCTTGGAACGTACGATTGATATTCTTATCTCAGGAGAACGCTTTGAATATATCAAAGGGAAACCTGAAACCAATGGGGCACCTGTTTTGCTCGTTCTTGCTGTTGATCAGACTCACGTCGGTAACTCACAAGCTACTCTTCGAGGAACAGGAGGTGTTTATGGATGGTCAAGCCCACGTCACGCTGTCATTGCAGGTTCAATGATGATGGAGAACATGTTTCTTGCAGCATCTTCACTAGGAATAGGGGGTTGTGTGTCGTCGGTGCAGCTAGATCATTTTGATGACGTAGGTGCAGTTTCAGAAAAGCTAGGAATTCCATATCCACACTGGGTACCAATACTTTGCCTTACACTGGGCTATGCGAAAAATGAACGCACTCTAGGTCCACCAAGACAAGGACCCGAGGAGATTGCGTTCCTCAACAAATGGGGAAAGCCATTTGCAAAGGAGCATAAGAAATGACGGACCTAGATATTCTAAGAACTAGTTTCGTTGCATTCATTGATGGCCTCTGGTGGGGACTTCGTGAGAGCACTGGTCCACTCTCAATGTATGAGGGTTATGGTGGAGGCTTCAAGCAAATGGGTGAAGAGATTGCTGAAGCAAATGGTGGCACTGGAGCAGAAGCCGCAGCTGAGACTGCTGGTCAAATCTTTAGAGCTATAGGTCTCGATGTTAAAGTTAACAAGAAAGAAATCATAGTAAAATCATGTCCGCTCTGGAATAGGATTCTAGAGAAAGGATTAGAATTCTCTTTTCATGTTGAAACAATATGCTGGATGCCCATGCTAGAAGGTATTGGTGAAAAGACCAAAAGTAAACCAAAAGCAGAAGCATCACTGCGTCTGATTCACATTGATAAGGCTAAGGCCGAATATAAGATGGCAAAGGCAAAGAAATCTTTAGAAAAAGGAACCATCACAAAAGAAGACTACGATAAGCAAATAGGTTTGCTTGAGAAGAGTTTAGAGGGTCCTACAAGATATGGTCTCTATAGATTCGAGTAAATCGATAAAGTAGGCTGAAACCAATGGAGAACCTTGAGAAGGCAGGATTGGCAGTCAATTATAACAAGGTACCAGATACTAAACCTAAGACTCTCCCCAAGAAAGTACACATCTGGGATGAAACACTCAGGGATGGAGAGCAAACTCCTGGTGTCGCACTAACAATCGATGAGAAAATCGAAATCGCAAAGATGTTGGATGAAGTCGGAACAGCCATTGTCGCCGTAGGATTTCCAGCTGTTAGTGATGCCGAAAAGAAAGCAGTGAAAGCAATTGCAGATGAGGGGCTCTCAAAAGCTACTGTTGCAGCACCAGCAAGAGCAGTCATTCAAGACATTGAAGCTTGCATAGATGCAGGAGTAGATGAGGTCCCAATATTCATCGCGACATCGGACTTTAGATTGAAGTACCAGCTAAGAATGACCCGTGAAGAAATGCTTACCCGCCTTACTGAGTGTATCGAGTTTGGAAGAGAGCATGGTCTTGTAATAGACTATATTGCTGAAGACTCGACGCGAAGTGATATGGAATTTCTTTGCCAAGCATTTCGGATAGCTATTGATGCTGGGGCAGATAAAATCTGTGTTGCGGATACTGTTGGTTTTGTCAGACCAGAAGTGATGAGACATATCATAAGAGAGATCAAATCTCGACTCTGGACAAAGAGTAAGTACAAAGTACCAATGTCTGTGCATTGTCACGATGACTTTGGTCTGGCAAATGCAAACACGTTGGCAGCAATTGAAGAGGGGGTCACCTATCCCCAGGTCTGTGTGAATGCATACGGTGAGAGAGCCGGTAATGCGGCGTTTGAAGAAGTGGTGATGGCTCTGGAAGAGCTTTATGGAATAGATACAGGAATTGAAACGGAGAAACTCTATGGTCTCTCAAGACTTGTAGAGAAGAACTTCATTATTCCTATACCACTCCACAAAGCAATTAGTGGTGATAATGCATTCACTCATTCAAGCGGAATTCATTCTCACGGACAATTAACACACTCGATGACGTATGAACCAATAAGTCCATCAAAAGTGGGTCGTAGGAGAGAATTCCATCTGGGTAAGTTTGTAGGCAGACACTTTGTCGAATATCTTCTAAAGATGGGTGGTGTAAAAGCGACTCCCGAGCAAGCAAGAGAGATTACTGAGAGAGTAAAGAAGACTCACGAGGAACAGAAGACAATACAAAATCATACTGCTTTTGATTCAATCAAAGGAAACCTTCGTGCCCTTAGAACAGGGGTCTCTGAACGAGAATTCTGGGCGATTGTATTTGATGTAATCTAAAGTGTGTTCATGAATATAGAGTGGAAACTATAGTGGAGCTCCGCAGTTAGTACATTTCTGAGTGCCCTGCATATTATCATGTTGACAGTTATCACACTTTATCATGTACACTACTCTCTCTTGTACAACAGTAGCCCCTTGTTTTTGTTTTTGCAGTTGTGCCATTGCACTGGGTGCAAGTACAACAAAACCATCTTCTATATGGATTGCCATGCCCATCTTCTTTCTGGACCAATCAACTGCCTTCTTTACGTCCTTTTCCTTTGTATCCAACTCTTGAATTATTTCACTTACTGCTACCTTTCCACCAGATTGCATAACATAATTCAATATTGCCATTCTTTTCATCATGCCGCCGCCGAACATACTGTTTCCTAATTCCCAAGCATATTAAATCTTATTGCAATTGTTGTAATCTGAATTCTACTCACTCTATTCTTTTAGATACGTTCCTTCTGAGTAGAACACCAATATCCATTATTATTACTCCAACTAGGAATAGAACACCAAAGATTGTAAGAACAAGAATCTCAAAGTCTGCAGTAGCGACATTTAATCCTGAGAGCCAATGACTCATCTGGAAGAAGTAGATTACTTCGGTAATCAGAAAGATTGTTGCTATTAAGAGTGCAAACTGAATTCCTCTCTTAAAGGTCAAAGTAGCTGTAGAGGCTTTTTGTGTGACTGCACTCATTTTCTTTGAGGTATCTGAATCTTCAATCCTCACAAATCTGCCTAGAGTAAGTTGAGCTGCCACAAACTCATCGATCTTGGAAGATTCCATATTGAAGATGGGTGCGGTGATATATACAGCGCGAATGAACTTGTAGGCGGCACCCCCACTCAGTAAAGTCAGTACTGCAATTACTACGAAGACAATTGCTACGCTCCACAATGCAAACAGAGCTAGAATAGCAATTAAAACCGCAAACATACAGATTAACTCTGCCATGCCACCTGCACTCTCAACTCCACCTTCAAACAAGAAACCCAAACGTTGCATTATTCCCATACTTAGCCAGGTTCCATAATAATCACTATCTGATATTCCCAGAATATTCATGGCGGTTTTGACAGGAGAAGGGTTTGTCTCAACCTTCATAAGAGTTCTCATCAGTGGAAATAGTTCACTATGTATTTCCCTTGCGGTCTTAAAATCCCCATCAAGCGCTGATCTGGTCATTTCAAC
>JABCSP010000198.1 GCA_018238825.1 Candidatus Thorarchaeota archaeon
ACAACTTCTGCAGGAACAATATATCCAGGACCAGGTGGTTGCGTGAGACCGCCCTCTAGAGCAATCAAATAGAAAGCCATGGAGGGAGCAACTATTCCGAATCCCAGCATAATCAACATCGCATCAAGAGCGAGAACTAGAACCCGAGGATTTCTATACAAGCTATCCTGTTTGATGGGTTCTTCATTAATGGACATATTTCTTCCTCGTAATCCCGTTAACCACTTTGCATAGTTAATATACATAGAGATACCGACACATTAGGCCGTAAGGGAAGGATTTATTTCAAAAAAAATCGGCCGTCCTACGATTTCCGTTCAAAGTAGTAATTACTTCGAGTAACAAATCGAGCAATTTGGAAGTCTAAAGACCATGGTAAATCCAAGCAATCCCCTAATCGTTCAGTCCGACAAGTCAGTCCTTCTAGAAGTCGACAATCCACTCTATGAAGATGCTAGAGACTCACTAGCACGATTTGCAGAGCTTGTCAAATCTCCCGAGTACGTTCATACATATAGAGTGACTCCACTAAGCCTATGGAATGCTGCTGCTATGGGAATGATTCCAAAAGAGGTCATTGCAGCACTTGAAGAGTTTGCGAAATATCCAATTCCGGGTAATATCTCAAGAGAGATTGTTGACTATATGTCAAGATATGGACAGATTTCACTCTACAAAGAAGACCTAGACCTACTTCTCATATGTGAGGATGAAGACCTTGCAGAAGAACTCTGGGCAAACAAGAAGATCACAGAATTCATCATTGACCGTGTTGATGAGGTAACATTCAGGGTTGAAGAGTCAAAGAGGGGTTTCATCAAGCATGCGCTAATTGAGATTGGACATCCTGTAGAAGATATTGCAGGATACACAGAAGGAGATCATCTTCCCTTTGAGATGAGACCCACAACCCTTGAAGGCAAGCCATGGCATTTGAGAGCATATCAGGAGGATTCAGTAGCTATCTTTCATGCAGGAGGCAGTAAGACTGGAGGTTCAGGTGTAATCGTGCTACCCTGTGGTGCTGGAAAGACCATGGTTGGAATTGGAGTGATGCATAGGCTCCAGACATCCACTTTGATATTAGCACCAAACGTCATCGCGGTGAGACAATGGATACAGGAACTGCTTGACAAGACTACTCTGACACCAGAGGATATTGGCGAGTATACAGGAAACACAAAGGATGTTCGCCCAGTAACAATTGCTACATATCAGATTCTCACTTGGAGAAAATCCAGATCTGCTGAATTCAAACATTTTAAAATCTTTGAGGCAAGAAACTGGGGGCTCATTATCTACGATGAGGTCCACATACTCCCAGCACCGGTCTTCAGAGCCACGGCGGTAATCCAAGCAACTAGAAGACTAGGGCTAACTGCAACTCTGGTTAGAGAAGATGGTAAGGAAGAGGATGTTTTCAGCCTAATTGGACCGAAACGGTTTGATATGCCTTGGAAACTTCTTGAAGATCAGGGATGGATTGCTACTGCAATCTGTTATGAGATTAGATTGGACCTTCCAGACGATATGCGTAGAACTTACGCAGTAGCTCCAGACAGAAAGAAATACAGAATTGCAGCTGAGAATATAGACAAAATCAAGATTATCAAAGAAATCATTGCTCACCACAAAAAAGACAATATCCTTGTCATCGGAATGTACCTCGACCAATTACAACTTATTGCGGAGCAAGTTGATGCTCCACTCATTACAGGGAAAACCCATAATGATGTAAGACAACAACTCTATGCAGCTTTCCGTGAGGGTGAAGAAAAAATACTCATCGTATCAAAAGTTGCCAACTTTGCACTAGACCTTCCTGATGCAAATGTAGCAATTCAGGTTTCAGGAACATTTGGTTCACGTCAAGAGGAGGCTCAACGTCTTGGGAGAATCCTCCGACCGAAGACCGATGGTAGTATTGCTCGGTTCTATTCACTTGTAACAAAGGATACTCGTGATATGGACTTTGGTGCAAAACGACAACTTTTCCTCACAGAACAGGGATATCAATATGTCATTGCTTCTGCTGATGAAAAAATCTGGGAACAGGAACCAGAGACTTTCTTGAATTAGTGTAGAAGGAACTTCAATCGAGCAATCTTCTCACGAGCATACCCGAGAATCATCGTGTGAATTTTTTGTGAGTTCAAGTTCTGTTCAACAATGCCGGACTCCATTGTAAGGAGTCTAGAAAGCGACCAATCAATCACATATGCTAATGCGAGGGGCCTGAGAGAATTAACAAAATCAATATCTTCATCCGCAATGAGAGTCGGGATATTTTCTGTACTTCTATCTACATGAGCTTCAAGAAGATATGCTAGATCATATCGTGAATCACCAATAGCACATGCTTCAAGATCAAGAAACAAGACCTTTCGCTCAGGATGAAAAATAATGTTAGGTACCCAGAGGTCTCCATGCATTGTTTCTCTTGACCAGTATCCAATAACCTCGTTCATGGATTTTACTTGAGATAGAAGTGAGTCGTATTGATCGATAAGAGTACAAGTTTGTGTAGAAGCTCTGGGAAGCCAACTATGATTTTCAACATGTGCATGATTCGCGGTCAAGTAATCCAATGGAGATTCATATTTTGGTATTCCAAGAGGTTTTTGCTTTGTCATTAATCGATGGGATTTTTTCAGGGAACGTAGTTCATCCTCATTTGCATCTACAATCGAAGAGTAAGTGGTTCCATCAACATATTCCACAAGAAAGAATGGAGTTTCAGAAGAATCGGATAGTCGACCTACTTCGATTGGAGGAGCCGTCAAATCTAATCTACTGAAGTATAGACTTAGATTATACAGCTGGTCATATGGGTTTCTTTCATACTCTTCTGTAATCCATGGGAGTTTCAAAACGAATTCAAAGCCAGAAGACCTGCCACGGATATTGATATTTGACCAGCCCCCCAAAGAAATCGGTTCAATGCTTACGGATTTATCAAATGCATCACATGAATTCTCTAAGAGATCTTCTAATTTTGAATGTGAGTGCCCATGAACCGTTTCGAGGGGATGTTTCATCATCGCTATACTCAAACCCACGACAACTTCTAAAAGGCTGTCGGGCGAAAACAGAAACATGAATGGGAGAGATATGCTACTTGTGCTTGCACACTTGTTCAGAAAACAAGGAAGCCAGGTTTCAATTGAAAATGCTGTTAAGTTTCTATCATTCAGTTGCCGATACGGAATGCCAACAGATGTACGCAAATTACTATCTGCAGCTTTGAATAACGAGATGATCTCCCGTGATGAAAATTATATCAAAGCAGAATTTCTTTTTGACAAACAACACCTGCCACTGAATCTATCTACTGCACTTAGAAACAAAGTAAAATTCACAGAGCAAATTGAACCACTTCACTAGGTTAAATCAGATGCATAGTTTTGGATAGATGCAAGAAGTGCCGCAAGATGTACAAAGGAGTTCTTTCCTTGAGTAAGACGATGGTCAATCTCAGCAACTCTGCTAAGGACTTTACTAAGAGTCACTGGATTAAAGGGTCGTTTAACAAGATCTCGTTCTATCGCAAGGAGAACTTCTTGAGGTTCATATCCATCTACTGCAACTAGACCTCTCATTATCTTTCGTGCATCTTGATAAGATCCATCTATTGTCAGTGAAACAATCTCTCTTGAACTGCGATTCAGTGGAATTTCTGAATGTGCATAGACAATATCCTCAGTAATCGTAGTATTTGCAGCCGCGGTAATCTGTAGAAGGTTGATAGCACGACGTAAGTTTCCTTCAGACCCACGAGCAATTGCTGATGCAGCATCAAGGTCAATAGATACATTTTCTTTTTTCGCGATCTTCCTCACGTGTGTCATTATTTCGGATTCAGAGAGTAAGGGAAACTTAAGAACTGAACAACGTGAAATTATTGCGGGACTCCAACCTGATAACGTAGGTGTGATGAGAATGAGTCTACAAGCATCACTATAGAGTTCCATTGTTCTTCGGAGGGCTTGCTGCATACTATGACTTAATGCGTCAGCTTCATCTAGAACTAATATCTTAATTTTCTCATCAGCAACTGTAATTGTTGATGCAAAAAATCTTATAGATTCTTGAAGCAATTGACTCCGATTTGGGGGTCTAGTTCTTCCTTTTGCCTTTAGAGCTGCCTTTGTTTCTCGATACACTATTGACATGTACTCGTCTAATTCAGAACGCTCATCTCTCCCTAGTTTTGCCAAGTCTTGGACTGATCTTTTTGCCTTGGTCAATGGCATGTACCAAATGTCGCGAATATTCAGAGCCTTGAAATTTGCACTAAAGCTCTCCCCAAGAATCGCTCGTGAAAATACATCAGCCGCAGCAGTCTTACCGGTTCCAGATGGGCCATAGAATATCATATTCGTTAGGGTGCTAGATTCTGCTAGACTCTTTAGCTGGCTGATTGTTGAGTCCTGTCCGACAAACTCGTCCCAGGATTTCGGCCGATATTTAATGCACCATAACAGCGGTTCCAAGATGATGTCACCCAACTGAGGATTTCATGTATACAAGATAAGCTTGTTTCTTTCTAGAAATGAGTAACACACCAACAGCTTCAAGTGTTTTGCGGCGCTATTACATGGCACAACCAAAAACATCTTAAATAAAGAATAGCTGCGCGCTTGTTTACATTTAACAAAATCTTGGATTTGGTCGTGGTAATGGCAAAAGTATCGTTAGAAAAAGAATTGGAGCACGTATTCAGAGAGGACTTGCTAATTGCCTGCAAAAAATGGGGTATTGACGTAACAGGAACGGATACTGGTGACTCACTGACACATATGCTAGCTGAAAAGATGAAAGATCCAAAAATGAGGAAGAAGGTCTTCTCTACATTCACTCAGTTGGAGAGAGACCTCCTTGGAGTTCTTACTCTCAGCGGTGGTGCAATGAGTTATGATAGGCTCAA
>JABCSP010000199.1 GCA_018238825.1 Candidatus Thorarchaeota archaeon
TTGCTATGTCAGTTCCAGGTGTCACTGTAATCAGTGCACCCATCGCACCATCGGCATTAGTAACCACTGTATTTGGCACTATGCCTGTGTCCTTATAGGCTGTGAGAACAGAATCCAACGGGCCATCAAGTCCCCTGTCGTCAAGATATCTCCGAAGATCCATCCGGACATCATCAGGAGTTGAAACCTGTGGTGTTGTAACCTGCGGAGCAACTTGGGTCATGGGCGTGAAAGGTATCATTAGCATGCTAAATGCCAATGCAACAGTCAAGAACATAACCGCGGTTTTCTTTAGGTTGTTCATTTTTACTTTTTCTCCTCACGTTTTCAATGGAGAACAGAACGCCTACAACACATCAATCCGCATTGATAGCATTGTTTCTAGACGCATAATAAATCTCCAAAAACTGACCAAGTATTAGTCAGTTATATCTCCTCTTCAGCGTTCTCCACGGGTTATGTGATTAGTTCCGATGTGAGATTTTGCTTCTATTAAGCATTGTGCAAGAAATGTACTACTAACCCAACGTCATTACTCTCCTCTCACGCTAATTGAGAATTAGGCTTGGTAATATTGATACAAGTCGGCTATAATGTCCTTTAATCACTCGATAAGGCCTATGGATGCCCAATTCAACAATTTTTTTCTATGTGTAATCAAAAACACCACATTGTTAGATAACGTATGGAACAATTAACTGATTGTTAACTTCATAGAATAGTAAGAAAGGCATTTGAGTAACCGAAACTATGGCTCGCGAACCATTTTCTTAATCGCGTCAACAATTTCATTGACCATAAGGATTGCACCGATCATCTCAAACTTTGGTTCATCCAATTGGACTTCTCCAGCTTCTCGAGATACACGAGTCATTGAACGACCTAGGCCTTCGATTAAGGAAATAATCGTCTGCTTAGCAGAATCTTCTCGGTCACTAGCCTCCACTTGTGAAATCAATTCAACAAGATCAGAGATTACGCTGTCTGAAACCTGAGATGCAGTTTCTGAACGACGAGTCAAATCGGTCCATTTTGCTTGAATATCTAGCAGTTTGGCTTCGAGCTCCTTCACTTTACCATCATCGATCATCGTTGCGACGGGCGCAGCAGGTTCTGCAGTTACAGCTTCGGTTTCAGTATTCTCTAAAACAAGTCGTAAATCAGCCATCTCACTTTGAAGAGAATCTATACTTAGATCCCTTTCTTGAAGCTGAACTCTAAGTTCATCTTCAACCTTGGATGGAACCACCTTGCCTTTGAGTTGATCCTCCATCAGCTTGATTGATGTTTCGCGCTCGCCTACCTCAGCCTTGATAGCTTCAAGTTCGCCCTCAAGAGTGGCTAGAGATTCTTCCTTTTCTGAGATGAATTCACTCAGTTTTTTATTCTCACCTTCAAGCTTGTGGATAGCTCGCTTTGAGAGTTGAGCAACCTCCCTGGTGAGTTTAATGTCTTCTCGGAGACCTGCAAGATCAGGTTCAGGAGGAGAGATAATAAAATAGGCAAAGATTGTAAATAGGATTCCAATTACAACGACATAGACTAAGGAGGATATAGTATTACCAAAGATAACGTTAGTAATTACCTGCAGAGCTGCAGAGAAAAAGGGCCAAGACCCAAATGTCCACCACAGAGCTCCGGATGCTGCATAGACAAGCAATCCTCCAGATATCAGAATACTAACTATGCTGAATAGTACCATAATATTCCGTTTCAGTTCATCTTGTGGTAAGTGTCTCTGATATAGAATGAGAATTGCTGCAACGAACAATAGCGGTATAACATATGGTAGTGTAGCTACAATATCATCCATGGGGGTTCCGAAGTTGACAAGTAGTTCGTAACCACTGAGAACAATTGGACTATTCATTAAGTTGCCTCCCAACTCGTGCAAGATGGAGGTATATTTCCAATGATAAAACTATTCTGGAGATATAACATGCCTATTTGGTCTATATAAAAGGACAATCTGCCCGTATAGGACAGACTCATTTTCAGCGCTCTACTCTCTCCAGAGATTCGCTTTTTCAGATTCGTGATCTTCAATGGCCATTGTGAGATTCTTTGCGAATCTACTAGCCTCATCCAATGAAAGAAGGAAAGAGGCCTTGAGGTCCTTATCTTCTCCAATCATCAATCGGATCTTGCCATCATTCACCCAACCCTCAACAGTCTTCTCAGGCATAGCAACCTGCATCTCACACCAGGTCCTTCTAGTCTGACCAGTATTTCGATCCTCAAAGAAATGTTTCAATTGAAGTCGACGCTCGTAAGCATGTGTCTTAGCACCCATTTTTCATGCGCTCCGTATATTATCTTAGGCGTATTATAACGCCCTCACATACCTATACTCCCGAAGCAATTTGTGCTCATTTCTCGGAAATTCCGAGCTTAGGCGCTCTTCAGTGTTAGCACTTAAGAAAACCGTTCATTGTTAATTGGACAAACTTGAAAGACAAGCTGTCCGTCCAGGAACGACACTGGATTTGGATTGAACATGGATTATGTTCCTTGCTGCATTAATATCAGCATGATGATGAGCATCACACTTGACACAGTAGAAAAAATCTCCATCATCCCGGATTGGTTATATTCCTAATATCATAATTCTTTGATTCAAACAACTCGTGAATATCTAAGTTTCTTATCGCTGTTCGCAACCCTTATTTTGTCACCGGAGGCTGGAGCCATGGATGGACGTTCAATAATGCCAGCGATTAACAAACCCACCCTCACCCTACTAATTCTAGCAATCATCATGTTCACACCAATGCCAGTGTGGAGTACTACATCAAACTCCAATAACTCGACACATATTGGTATGAGTGCGAATTTGGCTGTTGCAGTAGCCACATCGCAACCGGATGATATTATTCATGTAGTGGCTCAATTTCCTGAGGGAAGTAGTCCAGAAGAAATGACAGATGCAATCGGAACATCAGGATTATCTAGCGTAATCGTCCGACACGCCTTTCACATAATCCCAATGGTTTCACTTTTCATCAGAAGCGATGAGGTTGCGATATTGTCAGAAAATATGCTGATTAGTGGTCTCACACTAGACGTTCAAAGACAAATCGCATCGGATCCCATTCCAATTGAAGAAGCAGTTCTTGCTGCAAATGGAAATGGGTACACACATTTCACATCTATTCTTGGAGTCCAGCAAATGTGGGACATGGGATACAATGGTACTGGTATTGTCGTAGCAGTCCTTGATAGTGGGGTAGATACGAACCATCCAGATTTACAGAATCAGATCATTGGATTCAAGGATTTCATCAATTTTGAAGATGACATGACCCCTGGCGATGGTATCACTGGATACGATGACAATGGTCATGGAACAGCCTGTGCGTGGAATGTTGCTGGTGATGGAACTGCTAGTGGAGGTAACTTGACTGGTGTTGCTCCAGGAGCAAGTATCTTATCTATCAAGATTCTTGATGATGAAGGAGTAGGAGATGATTCAGTCATCGCTCAGGGAATTGAATTTGCAATAGATGAGGGTGTAGATGTTATTAGCCTAAGCATTGGCGGCGAATGGACTGATGACACCTATTTAATCGAGCCTTCAGTAGATGCTTCTCAAAATGCAATCAATGCGGGCATTTCAGTAGTCATAGCTGCTGGTAACTCTGGACCTCAGGCGTTTTCAATAAACTCACCTGGGATACTCGAGGAGGCCATCACAGTTGGAGCCTCAGTGGATGATACTGGTGTTGTAGCATTCAGTAGTGTAGGACCTGTGCTAAGAACCATATCAAATCCAATTGGATATAGTGCAAAACCCGATATAGTTGCCCCAGGGTATGGAGTTGTTTCAGGACTCGCTGAAGATGCAAATACATTAGAATACATCCCCTACAACTATTCACAATATGGAGATTCATATACACAATGGGCAGGAACCTCTGCTTCAACACCAATTATTGCCGGAGCCGTTGCAATTCTAGCTCAAAGGCATCTTCTCCTTACAACTGATGAAGCAAAAACCTCCTTAATGGCATCTGCTACCGATCTGGGCTTAGACCCAATGGTACAAGGATGGGGATTAGTCAATGTCACAAGAGCATCAGAGTTCTTACTAGACTCTAGTAGAGACCTGACCATTATGACACCACGAAGATTCCCAACCCTTCCATGGAGTGATACGGTCCTCATTATGGGAGATGATAGACCACCTCAGAATATTACCATCATTTCAACTCATTCTGTTGGTTTGACAAATATCACACTCACAGGTAACGCTAGTCTATTTGTGAAGGCACAAGACCAGATTACCATATCGGCAGGATATTCACATTTTGACATCAAACTTGATATTCCAGAAGACCTTCCAATGTCTGAAATAGGATGGTACAGTGGAAAGCTCAATCTCACTTCACTTGGCGAGGTAATAGCGTCAATCGATATTAGTTTCACAATTACTCTCTTCGGTGGTCGCTTGATGGTCGATATGGAGCATCACTCAGCAGATGACCCAGATGATCCATCATACTATGGCTATTTCACTGAATACTTACGAGAGAGTGGAGTTACTCTATCAGAGTTTGGAAGTCCTGATGACTTCATCATAGATTACATTGATGTTGGTTCTCTTTCAGGTTCAGACATCTTCATGATTATGGACACTGAAACACCCTATACAGATAGTGAGGTTTCAGCATTGCACACCTTTGTAGAGAATGGTGGTACACTCTTCATTCTTCCAGAGTTCTGGAATTCAACAACTGATACCGCAACCTTTGGCATAGATTCGTATAATGAAATTCTAGAGCCTTTTGGGATTCAATGTGAAAGAAGAGGTATCGGCGAAGGTGTTGACGGACAAGGTATCCTTTATGATGCATCTCTTGGTAGCGCTGTTGAAAATGATACATTAATGGAAGGAGTAACAAGTCTATACATTATCCTA
>JABCSP010000200.1 GCA_018238825.1 Candidatus Thorarchaeota archaeon
TAGAATTGACCTGACTGAATTCAATGCATATTGTGATCTAATGGCTGCAATGATATCTATTGTAGACCCCAAGACTTCTCTTACTGAGGAGTTCACCATAGCATACGCGTCCGCCATGAACAATGATATGATTTACGATTCATCGTACGCTTCGACAGTCCAATCACGATGGACTATTGCAGCGAAACTCCAATATCAGAGTGTCATGGCTGCAGTAAATGCTGAAACATAAAATAGATGGCGGGAAAAGTGTTGGGTGAGGACACATTAACTGATACAGAGGAGCAATTGGGATCCGAATACGAGCTAATTCCTGATACATTACAGGATAATCTCGTTGCGGCTCTCACAGCAATACCTGGTCGCTTTGCAAAATCGATAGGTGGGAAGGTGAGAGCTTTTGGGCCCTGGCTCATAAGAGGTGGATCTAGCTTTCGGTCTATTTTTCTTGATCCTGGACCAAAGGCTTCGGCAACTTATGCCAAGCTCCGCAGAGAGTTAGATGCACTAACTACTTTTCAGTTATTAGCAGTCCTCATCACGTTCACTCTTTTCCTTATATTGCCGCTCATCAGTGTAGTTGCATACTCGTTCACCGATCCATTCACGGGTCTACCATCACTAATTCACTTTCAGAACTTATTCCAGGATTCCAGTATCTGGCCATGGATTTATCCTGAAGGTGGTGACCAATGGTACTTCTTTGCAGATACTCGAACTGTCATCTTTGGAGAAACTGACGTTACTATTCAGGGCTGGGATTTTGGGTCGGTAATTAACTCGATTTATACTGCTATCCTTGTCACCATTTTCTCAGTACTTCTTGGAGTATTTCTAGCCTTTGTTGTTGCACGATACGACTTCTTTGGAAAATCAGTCATCCGAACTGTATTGATATTCCCAATTCTGGCAACTCCTTTCGTTGGAGCAATTGGAATCAAAGCATTTCTAGGATTGAATGGTATCATAAACAACCTCTTCTATGATACACTGCATATCTTCCCGTTGCAATTGCAATTGAAGGGTCTTGCCGCTCTGGTTTTCGTTCAATCATTGTCTTTCTTCTCTCTTGTCTATCTTAATGCTTATTCGTCATTCATGTCAATAGATCCGTCATTAGAAGAACAAGCAGAGAACCTTGGTGCTACAGGCTCTAAATTGTTCCGCTCAGTTACTCTTCCTCTTGCTATGCCTGGGATCCAAGCAGGGGCTATATTGACATTCATTCTAAGCATAGAAGACCTTGGGACGCCGATTGTGTTTCGTGAAGAAGCAAATGGACAAACAACACGTACACTTGCATTCCAAGTCTTTGATTCGTTTAGTTCAGGGTCGTTAGGAATAGATCCGAAGGGGCCTGCAATAGGAATTATTCTACTGATTTTTGCCCTCTCAGGATTTCTAGCAATTCGAAAATATGCCGGCGTACGTTCCTATGAATCCGGAACAAAAGGTGGTCAGTGGAATCAAAGAGTTCGTCGATTATCAAACAGAACTACAGTATTTCTCTACGTAATACTGATTCCATTACTGTTCCTAGCATTGATTCCACAGATTAGCGTCATAATGTTATCAGTTGCAGGTCCGTGGACAACCCATTCAGTGTTACCAACTTTGTGGACCCTTGAGCACTATTCAATATTGACAACGTATCCCTCGGTAACGAATTCGATAACGTTGACGCTATTATATGGTGCAATAGCAACTGTGATTATTGTCCTACTCGGAACAAGTGCTGCATACATAATTGCACGACGCGATATTCCCGGAAAGACCTACTTTGATTTACTAGTTACTTCCCCCATCGCCCTTCCGGGTATTGTTATTGCTACAGGTTATTTCGTACTCTACTACGGAACGCCCTTCTTCCCATTGGATGCACCAGCATTCTTGATTATAATGTCGTATACTGTGCGGAAGTTCCCATTCACTGTCAGAGCGGCATATGCTGGATTGCAATCAACGCCAGTAGTACTTGAAGAGGCGTCTCAAAACGTGGGGGCAAGTAAGAATCAGACCTTTGCAAAGATTACCATGCCTTTGATTGGCGTTAGTGTCCTTGCTGGCTCACTTCTTTCATTCGTGTATTCGGTGAGTGAGGTCAGTACGAGTCTGATATTAGGAAGCTTAGGACCCGAGCAAGCACCTATGACGTATTGGACAAAAGAGGTACTTGAATCGCACTCATCAAGTTATACACCTGCGAATAGTGCGGCAACTCTCGGTGTACTAATGATGGCTATGCAGATGACTGTAATTACGGTCACGAACAAGATTTTGGGAGCTAGGTCATCAGCTATGACTGGAATTTGAGGTGATTATATGGTTGAGATAAGATTAGAGAACTTGCGTAAAACGTTTGGTGAAGTCATTGCCACTGATGAAGTCAATATGGTCTTAGAGGAGGGTGAACTATCAACTCTACTAGGACCAAGTGGTTGTGGAAAGACCACTTTGCTGCGACTCATTGCCGGTTTCTATGTTCCTGATTCTGGGAGAATCTACTTTGATGACGTGGATGTCACTGAGGTTCCGCCACACAAACGAAACACAGGTATGTGTTTCCAGAACTATGCGCTTTGGCCTCATATGACAGTTCATGACAATGTAGCCTATGGAATGAAACTCAAGCGTGTGGAAGGTAAAAAATTCACAGCAGCAGCAATCCATAAACGAGTAAGTACTGCCTTGGATCTTGTACGACTTGGTGAGCTAGGTCACCGCCATATACATCAACTTTCTGGTGGTCAGCAACAACGTGTAGCTCTTGCTCGAGCACTAGTTATCGAGCCTGATGTTCTCCTCTTGGATGAGCCATTATCAAATCTGGATGCAAAGCTACGAATAGAAATGAGAGAAGAAATCATTCGTATTCAAAGTGAGATGAACATCACAACAGTATACGTCACTCATGATCAACATGAGGCACTTAGTATCTCTGATCGTGTTGCAGTAATGGATCTGGGTTACATACAGCAATTTGCGAATCCCAGAGAGATTTACTCTGATCCCCAAACTGTCTTTGTTGCAGATTTCATTGGTCAATGTACTTTTATTGATGGCACAATCAAATCAATGGGTAATGGAATTACTGTCAGTATCCCGAACAATCAGGAGATTACTGGTTTTACAACTATTGATGGTTATCCTTTCGAATTAGGTGAAACTGTCAAAGCTGCAGTACGTCCAGAGGATCTTACTTTCGAACGAGAAAATCCTACTGACAATGAGGTTGTGGGTGTAGTAACCCGAACGATATACGTTGGTAATGCGCTGGAAGTCTACTTCCAGATTGGAAACATAAGTGCAGAAGCTCTTCTTGATCCTGATTTACAGATTAAGGAAGGGGATTCTATTCACCTCTTTGCACCAGCAGATGAGGTCATGATTCTACCCATTGGTGGAGTTGAGGCTCTACGAAAAGTTCCAGGTCATCCGATGTCAGAGAGCGCACCACCATCTAACGAGCAAACCGACATTTAACGTCGGGAAGAGTGTCTAATCACTACTGCAACACCACGGTCGAAAGCAAGCATCTCGCTGCCACTGATTAGAGCCCTCCCTGTCCCAAGAAGTTCATGTTTGTCATCGATAACAAGAACCTCTTCGCCAGCTTTCAGTTTAGAGCTTACACTCTTGACAAATTTAGCCAGAGCTGACTTTCCTTTAGCAACAAATTCTGCTGCATCTTTTTCCATTGTAACGAGGAACGTACTGTCAATATTTGCATGTAGTAGAATTTCTCCCCCTTTGAAGGTGGGAGTTAGCAATCCCGTCGTGGGTACAACTGTGAAAATAATCTCATTTTCAAGAGTTACATGTCGTATCTTCCCTGTACTCCTTGAGAATACAACTTGAATACCCTCTTTGTTAGCAACATTTCCAGCATTTTCACCCCACTGATACATCAATACTGCTCTTAATTTTCTAAGATACCAATTAGATATCTCTGAATCGAGATTTTCAAGAGCACTAATAGTTTCCGAAGCAGATGTTGTTTTGGTCAAATTGTATTGGTCACTTAGACCATCACAGAGTTGGTTGGTCGGGCTTTCACGGTCAAACCATACAATCTTGTTGAAGGAGATTATTTCCAAGATTTCCTGCAATCTCTTCTTAGATATATTGAGAGTTACTGGGTCAACATTCTTTGAGAAGATGCACTGCTGAGCAGGATGTACATGTTCAAGCTCCCAAGGAATGACGCCCATTGGGGTCAAGAACATCAAGAGGACATCCTCCGTTTCTCTTTTCCTTACTTCTGCGATTATTGTACTTGCAGTATCTGAAAAAGGGCGTTCACCAATATCTGGTACTATGATTATCGTATCTGTAGTTTTGAATGGGTATCGACTTAGTATTCTCTCATGGAATCTGGAAATCTCCGGACGTACTGCTGTTTCGGCTCCAGTGTAGAATATAGATGATGATTTTCCAAATGGATCTGATTCGACTAATTGGTCCATATTTTCAGTCATCACCTGAAGTGCCTCAAGTAAAGCTGGATGACTTCTAGCTCGTAGAGCCACAAGCTCGAAGAGTTTCCCATCTGCAATAGCTTGTCTGACTCTTCTCATTTCTGCTGCTGAAACATAGAGATTGTGACGCATCAAGGCAAGGTCTTTCTCATCCTTTGGAAGAGCCTTCAATTCCTCTGCTGTTGTATTGCTACAAATTGGACATTCACATGGCAGTTCTGAAAGATCCTTGAGATGAACAGTTCCTGTAGTAAGGAGCATTCTTCCTTTTTCTGCAAACTTAGCATATGATGCAGAGTCAAAAAAGTCGCATCCCAAAAGGGCTGCTTGAGCAAACAACATCGGGTGACCACATCCGAAAAGGTGCACAGGTCTATCAGGAGGTAGGTGTTTCTTTGCGGCTAAGGTCACTCGTACAAT
>JABCSP010000201.1 GCA_018238825.1 Candidatus Thorarchaeota archaeon
TGGGCTTCTTCAGATACTTGTTAGTCTTCAAGTTGTAGCCCCGATCACTGGATTCAATGATCTCATTGGTGGAATACTCCTGATAATCGTAGCAAGTATCTTCCTGACGGGAGTGAAACCTCTCTCAAAAGACGAAAAGGAAGGTTATGCATTCATTGCTGTGGGATATGGCCTAGCTGCAATATTGTTCACATTACAAGTAATGGTAATAATTACTAATGGATTAGGGTGGATTCTACAATTCGAAGATTGGCTTGCTTGGAATATTTACAACGATATTACACCATCACTCTGGATATTTCTAATCTTGATGACAGCAACCGGAGCTCTTTGGGTCGTCGGAAGCCTGCGTAAGAAATTAGTCACCAGTGCCAAGGAGGTTGCAGCACAGTGAGCGAGCGGGTCCTTGAGCTAATTGTAGAAGGAGGGTTCGTCGATAAGCGAGAAATCGCTCAGCAAGCGGGCGTTCAGACAGAAACTCTTGACGATATCATTGATCTGTTATGCAACAGAGGCTACATGAAAATTGATGAGCAAATCTGCTCTGAGAGCCCATCTTGCTCTGGTTGCAGCGTAGCAAACTCTTGTGGATCAACCGATAAATTGGGAAAAGCGATTTTCGTCACAGACAAGGGAAGGCAATACGTCAAGTCAAGGAGGGCAAAGAATAATGAGTAAGAAACATACAGGCAATGGAGAAGGGGAACTAACACAAGCTCTTGAAATGTACGTAAAAACGATTCATGGATTGGAAAAAGAGTTCGGAGCTGCGGCTCCCTCAGATATTGCAGAGAAACTTGCTGTGAAGGCACCAAGCGTTACTTCAGCCCTGCAAAAATTGGATTCATTAGGGATGGCGGAGTATCAGCGTTATCAGCATGTTAACTTGACTAAAAAGGGTCGCGAGATAGCCAAGATACTTGACCGTCGACATAGTACCATCCGAGATTTTCTACTTCACCTTGGAGTCAAAGAAGAGATTGCACTGAGCGATGCTTGTGAAATAGAACACATTGTTCACAAAGAAACCATTGAGAAGCTCGCATTATTCCTGAAAAAGCATGGGAAGAAATGATAGTCTGCAACCTACACTTTTGACCAAACTGCTTTTCAGTAAGTTATACCACTATTTATTCAAAGGAGGAAACAGTGTGAGTTCGAGACTAGATACTTACAGAATCTTAGTTGCTGGCGATGAGGAACTTGGGTTTAGCTTCTGTGCCAAGCTATTGGATAGAACATTAACAGATCCAAGAAGCATTGCTAAGGAGTCACTTAAAGAAATTTGGCCAAAAGATGAGTGGATAAAACACTGCACAGTTTCAAAGGATGGAAACATAACTACACTTGAGCTAGATCTCGAACTCCATGGAGCTTGGGTTTGGGAAATCTACACCACTCTTGAACCAAAGGACTACTTCCGACGATTTGCAGGGGTAATCCTTTGTGCGGATCCAACACGGGAACATCTACCTTCAGAATTATCAAACTTCATTGACTCAGTCAATATTCATGCGGGACGTAACCTACCAACAATCATCTTGGTAGACCGCTCAAGGAAATTGGTGAAGGGGCAGACGGATGCGCTTCGTCAGATTGCAGAGAATCTTGAAGTGCCAATATTTTTCATCAGACTGAATACTGGGGAGAATATTGAGAAGGCGATCAAGAGTTTAGCAGATGAGATATTCCTGAAAGAAACTTCATGACAGTAATCACAGTTCGCGCGAATACACAAGTTAAATTGGCTAGGATGAGATATCCATTCTGGAATTGGGTGAGTAATGCGAACAAAGATAGTGATTTTTTCATTGGTGGCGTTAGTTATACTCGCAGCTCTTATACCGCAAGTTGATGCAGCGGCTATTAGAATACTTGTACCCGTGAATGATGAACCTACTCTCGACCCTATTGTAACTGGCAATTTGCCTTTTATTGTACTGTATGAATCTCCAAGTGATATTTGCGTAGCAGAAGATGGAACTATATTCACTGTCAGTGTACATCCGGTTTGGCAGTTTATCAGAGGTGCTGCTCCAGTTTCCTTTGTTGCTTGGAATTCTGATGGTTCAATTAGATGGTCACAGAGATTCACATCATGGACCCGAGTTCTTCTCGGGGTAACAGCTGATGACACTCATGTGTTCGTGACAGGTGTTCAGGATGGGAACCTCTTCCTGGGTAAGTATGACTTTCAAGGGAATAAAATCTGGAATGTAACTTGGAATTATGGAGAATACGAAATTGGAATGAGAATTACATTGACGGATGATGGATCCATAATGGTAGGTGGTTCAACGCGTGAATCTAGGCAATCAGATGATGACGTATATTGTCTGCTCTGTTTTGATACCAATGGAGCACTCCAGTGGCAAAAGATGAATTTGACGATTCCAGAGATTTCTGGTCATTCGAATTATGTTTATGCAATTCATAATGGAAATCTTGAGAAGTACAAAAACGATGGTGACGTACTCTGGTCAACTGAGTACAGTGATGGCTTGCGAGTATCAGCTCATAGTGAAATACTCCACACGATTTCTCAACAAGTTCAGAATTCGATTATCACAATTAACGGATGGAACGTGTCTAATGGTAACAAAATATGGTCAAGCAACATCACTTTTGAAGATGCTAATTCTCAAGTTTTCAACATAACGCATTTTTCACAAGCGATTTCATCCAATGGAACCCTAACGTTACTCTGTAGTCTTCAGAACAGAAACAGTAGTCAGATTATATCGATTGATCAAAACGGAGATGTCATTTCAAATCAAATCATTATTGATGAAACTTGGAGATATTCTGAAATATCGATTGAAGATGATAAGCTGTATCTTGCCGCTTATAGAAACAGTATTGGTATTGGAATGGCAATCTACAACCTTAGTTCCATCTATGAAAATACAAATGAGGGATTTCTAAACCGTCACCTCATTGGAATTACCATTGTAGGAGTTGTGCTCTTTGATGTTTGTCTAGTCATCTTTTTGAAGAAACGATATGCAAACTAAATACTTCTCTAGCGGCTAATAAAAATCTAGTGCGACCACAACTCACTCACTAGAAATAGACCCGCACCTCCAAAACGTTTTTACACGATTTCCAAAAAAAAAACGCAGGAGAGTTTGGATTGATTGAGAAGATTCACGCGTGATAAGAAGAAAAACGAAGAAGAGTCAGATGACTCAGAAGATTCAACCCACGTACGCATGCAAGTCTTTAGCGGCGGTAAGGTTGAAGAATCAATACTCACCCTAGATGAAGCAGCTGAGGTAACTCCAAGTATTGTCCAATCTTGGCTTGCCAAAGGACTCCTTCATGCTAAGATGAATGAATTCGATGAAGCTATTCAAAATTTGAAGAGAGTAACTAAGGTTGAACCGGAGAATGCCAAGGCTTGGCAAACTCTGTATGAAGTCTATATGAAGACAAACAGACCTGAAGATGCCATTCATACTATGAAGCAACTCATCGAAATAGATCCAAATGTGCCACTTCCTTGGGCCCACCTAGGGTCACTCTATTTCAGAATGCAAAGAATGAATGAGTCTGTTGATGCTTGGAAGAAAGCTGCAGATCTTGATCCAGAAAGAGCAGAAGCTTGGGGTAATTTTGGTATGGTACTCTTTCATTCAAGAAGATTTGAGGAAGCTGTTTCTGCACTGACAAAAGCTGCATCTCTTAATCCGAATGTAGCACCAATATGGTCATACCTAGGGTTATCGTTTCATAGTATGAATAAGTTTGACGAAGCTATTCCTGCATTGGAGAAGACAACTGAGCTTACACCGCAGGATTCTAAGATGTGGGTAAATCTCGGGTCATGCTATCAAGCAGTGAAACGAAATGAAGAAGCTATAACTGCTTTCAAAAAAGCGAAAGAGTATGCGGATCAGTATCCTGGTCTATCTCAGCAGGTAGATGCAATTTTACAGAGTTTGGAAAAAGGAAGGTGAACACAAATGATGGATAACGTAGAAAAATGGAGAAGAGAGGTAAAGAAGAACCCAAAAGATGCAAATCTCTGGATGATGTATGGCGAAGTCCTCCAGGGTGCCAGAAGAGATAAGGAAGCTGTTGAAGCATTCCTGAAAGCTGTGAAGCTCAACCCAAGAGCTACTCATGCATGGACAGTCCTTGGTAGACTCTATGCGAAGCATGAAAAATATCAGAAGTCAGCTTATGCTTTTCAAAAATCTGTAGAAAGCGGACCACAGAATGCGCTTAATTGGTGCAGTTTTGGAGAGATTCTAGTTATTCTTGAGAAATATGAAGAAGCTATTGATGCTCTAAGAAAATCTGCTGAAGTCAATCCCAAGGATCCAAATCCCTGGCTCCAGATTGGCGATTCTCTCACTAAATTAGGGAAGCTGGATGAAGCTATTAATGCTTATAGAAAGAATTTGGAACTTCTTACTGTGAATTGGGGAGTGTATAACAAGATAGGTTTGATCTATAGAAAGCAAAGAAAATTTACAGAGGCACTAGAAGCTCTGAGAAAATCCGAAGAGATACGTCCTGGAAACGGAAAAGCAGTGCTGTACATTGGAGCAACTCTTGTTGACCTGCAATTGTTTGACGAGGCTCTTGAACCATTAGCAGCAATCCTCTCTATTCACCCTGACAACGCTACTGCGCTATACTATCGCGGAATAATTCACATTGCTAAGGGAGAAACGAAAGAAGCAAAGAATTGTTTGAAGCAAGCGAAGAAGAATGCCAAAGAAGTTGAAGGACTATCAGAACTCATCAAAGATGCCATGAAGAGCCTTTAGTTCTAACTAGCATGTAGAATCAGATGAAATGTACCTACGAATATCAATAACAAGGTTCAGAGCAGTTTTCTCAAGAGAAGGTTTATACTTCAAATTTATTCTGAGG
>JABCSP010000202.1 GCA_018238825.1 Candidatus Thorarchaeota archaeon
GTCTTTTGTTTCGAGAGGCGATGATACAAAAGGACAGAGACACCTATCTCCCATTGGTACTTTCCAAGGAATGCATGATGAAGTGGCTATCGAATTCTGTAAATCTAATGGGATTGATTACATTCGACGCATTACAGGAGGAGGTGCAGTATTTCACGATTACAATGGAGAGGTCACATATAGCATTCTGATGCCGAAGAAACACCCACTAGCTGCTACAGATATTCTTGATTCATACAAACTGCTTTGTGGTGGAATTGTAAAAGCTCTGGATTTCCTTGGAATTAGTAATGCTGAGTTCAAACCAATCAATGACGTTACAGTGGGTGGTAAGAAAGTTTCTGGAAATGCAATGACCCGACGACATGATTGTGTGTTACAACATGGAACAACACTCCTTGACTTAGATGTCAATCTCATGTTTACGATTCTAAAAGTACCTCAAGAGAAAATCTCAGATAAAATGATTTCAGATGTGAAAGAGAGGGTTACTTCAATTCAAGATATTCTCGGTAGATCGGTTGATATTGATGAATTACGAGAAGCATTAACTCGGGGATTTTCAGCTGCTTTACAATTTGAATTGATGCCAAGTAAATTGAGTATTGAAGAACAAGAAACTGCTGAAAGACTTGCTAAGGAAAAATACTCCACTGATGCATGGAACTTCTCGAGGTAGAAAATATGCAAGAAGCAATTTACAAAATTCCAGGTGGAAAGCTAGTAAAGGTGAAGCTAAGTACAGCTTCTGGAAAAATTGAACAAGTTAGAATATTGGGAGATTTCTTTTTGCATCCTGAAGAAACCATACAAGTAATCGAAGATTCCCTTATGGGTTGTAATGAGGATGAGAATTCCATTACAATAGTAATAGAAGAAGTTTTGAAAAACGCAGATGCTACTCTAATCGGAGCAGCTGCTTCAGACTTTTCTAAAACTATTATGATGGCTTGGAAATCGAAGTAGTGCTTAGATTGAATCTATTGAAATTTTCAATCGCTTTCTGCCAACATCTATAACGTTTTCGATTTTGATACAAGATTTTTCAAAGGTCATTTCGTATTTATTTGCGATTCCTAGATAGACCTGTTCAAGTTCCTCTATAGAGTCTGTGTCCACACAATTTTCAGGTCCCTCAGAATGAAGAGAAATCACTCTATCACTTGACCCTTGAATATTCCAAATTGTGCAAACTACTCTATCAGCTTTAGCTTTGTCAACATCAGGAGTAATAGCTGCGATGAAACTTTTCGCTAAATCTTTTCCAAAAGGACTGATAGTCATTGGTCCACCAATCCAGGCTCTATCGAGATATAGAATTCCCTGATGGACCATTTGAGAACTATCAATTTTCATTTTTACATCAATGAATTCTTGAAACCCACCTGGTTTGAAATGAATTTCCTGCAAACCGCCTCTAGTGGGTCTTCGCCCATTCTCGGTAAAATTGAAGAAAGAGAAGAGATCAGTCTTCTTAAGTTCTACATAGGTCATCAAGTACATTGCTCCTAACTGAATGAAAATTAAAACTTCCTTACTGATTAGCCTTTCTTATTGGATGATTTTCTCCTTTGATGTTTTTTCTACACGTTGTGTTTGAAGATATTGTACAGCTGATACACTAAATGCAAGAATTATGAGACCTATCCAATCGACGAAATCTGGAAATTCTCCAAGGAATATGATAGATAGAATCACTATTTGTGGCATCATTGTACTGTTGATTAAAGTCATATCGACCGCTCTGAGAATTCTCATAGATCTATTCCAGAGCGTGAATGCAAGAGCAGTATTGAAGATAGCAAGCCAAAGAATGTAGAACCACGAAATTAGAGATAAGGAGACCCGAGGTTCCAAGACTATACTAAATATCATAAGAAATAGTGAACCAATAGACATCATTATTCCGGTGATAACTAGTGTAGAGGTATCCCTCACTCTGTTAATAGCTCGTCCAACAATTGCAGACCCAGAGTTTGCAAGTAAGCTGATGACGGCAATAATTAATCCAAGAATAGAAACTCCTGCAAAATCTAAAGGTAAGAAATATAGTATCACTCCAAAAATCCCTAGGAAAATTAGAATCGTTTCACGATTGGAAGGGCGTTCTCCAAGCCACGGAATAGCTAGCATAAGCACAATGATTGGTGTCAGATTTAGTATTAATGAAAATGTTATAGCAGGAAGATACAAGAGAGCTAAAAACTGAGTTCCCTGAGTTATTGCAATATAGATGCACCCATACAGTAACAACATCAACCACCATCTTCTAGAACGATTTCTGAGTGAATCGCGCATTTTGGTTTGGGAGAAAATCAAGCCTAGAAGAATTACTGACGCAATTGAATAGCGTAAACCTGCATATGTGAGAGGAGGAATTTCTTCAAGTCCAAATTTGATTATAATAAAAGATGATGACCATAGAATAGTAACAAAGAGAGCTTGCACAATTGCAATGATGCGAGTTCGTCTGGAATCCTGTTGAATTATCAAATCTAATCTACTCATTTTTGCTAGCTCCAAAGAAATCGATGAGTTGAAATAGGAATAGATGTTATCCCGTCATACGACGGGTGCTTAATATGATTGAAGCTATCTTGCAAATCACTTCAAAAAATTACTACTCATGTGAACTCACTCGGAAAATTCCTGTCCGTATCAATTTGGTTTCAATTAATGGACCGGAGGGTTTTGGAATCATTGAGTCTCTTGATGGAACTGAAGCGCCACTTAGAAAATATCTCAAATTTATGAAAAGGTCTTCAAGCATTCTTGAGTTAGAGATTACTCATAAATCAAATTTACAGTATTGGACAAGAGCTGTACATAGTATTGAGGGTGCATCAATTCACGATACAGTTCTAGAAAATGGATGTATGACAAGACTTCCAATTGTAATCTTAAAAGGTTCACAGTATCATACAATTCTAGCTCCATCTCAGCAGAAATTCTCTCAAGTGTTTGATAGTTTAAAGAAGAGATTTACATCTGTGAAAGTCGAGCGAGTTAGAAGATATCCCGGTGGAACCATAACACCACCACTTACACCAAAACAAATTGAAGCTATTAGATTGGCACACACTCGAGGGTATTATGAGATTCCAAGAAAATGCGAGGTTCAGGAGATAGCAAAGAAATTAGGGATAAAACGAGTTGCAATGCAAGAACGCCTCAGAAGAGCAGAACGGACAATTATGAAAGAATTTGTTCAAGAACACTACCTCTGAAATCACGATAGATTCGTAGGCAACGCTGAAATACTATGTTGTCTATTGATGGATGATTGCCATGGCCGACCCAGAATACTTACAGGATAAAAAAGTACAGAAAATCGATTCAGACATTCGTAATTATGAAACCAATCTACAGAAAAATAAGATGGAGCTAGAAGGTTTAGACTCACGAATGGATGCTGAGGTTGAACGTTACAGAATGGCCGTTAAGTCAAAGAGAGAAACTTACGAGTCTCTACGGAGTCGATTACGCGCCGCTGAAGAAGATTGGAAGTTTGCTGACAAGGAACTCAGACAACAAGGAAAGAAAAAGGAAAAGAAATTGTCTGGTCTAAAGAAGGATGTTGAAAAACTTCAGAAGAGAATTAAAGACGCACGCAAAGCAAAGGAAAAACGTTTCCGTGAACTAGATAAAGAAAAAGAGAAAATAGTTGAGAAAGCAAAACGCGATAAAGCTAAAGAGATGGAAAAGATGAAATCTCGAGAGGTTGATCGCGTAGAAGAAGAGAAACGTCGTGAATTAGGGATGAACTAGGTAAATAACTGCGGAGGGGTAAAAAATAAACTCATACTTTATCATAGTACTTCTAGGTGTAGTCCTTTTCTTTGTAGTCTGGTTTTTAGGATGGCTGCTTGAAAAATTATCTCACGTACTTCTTAGAACTACAAGAGAACCTGGTTCACGCTCTTGGTTCATGCTTGTTGGTCCAGGTGTTGCCTTGCATGAGTCATCCCATGCTTTGGGCTGCTTAGTAACGAGAACTGAAATTGTTGAGTTCAAACCAATCAACATTGAAGTCCAAGAAGATCAAATTGTTCTCGGATATGTGAAATACAGAAAACCAAAAAGTGAATTAAAGAATGCAATTATCAACCTAGCACCCATTGGAGTTTCACTCTTGCTACTGATAGCGTTCACATTTGGTGCTACATACCTTGTACCAGATAGACCCGGATTAGGTGGTAGCGCGATTACACTAATTTGGGAGTTAATTGATGTAAAGAACAATCCAGCGCTGATGGCAGATTTGATGTATCCTGTGCTTGCAATTAGTGATTTCGTTTATCTCTTCTTGCACACATTTTCAGAGTTAACAGTGGTAAGTCCAATATTTTGGGTAGTCGCATTTCTAGCAATGACGATTATGTTCTCCAATGCACCTTCAGATATGGATATTCAAAATGCAGCTACAGGGCTTAAGATAATTATCATATTCAACCTCTTTTGGCTTGTTGTAGCATATTTTGCTCCTCAACTAGGTTGGATATTGTTTGGACTTTATGAAGTACTAGCAGTATTGTTCTCCCTTTCACTTGCATTTGCCGCAGTAGGATATGGATTCTTTATCCTTGTTGCAGCAATGTCAAAAATGAGGTCTCCATTCCAGCTAATTCCTATTACCGCCTGTATCGGAACTGGAATCGGATTGTGGTATCTTGTAGATCAAGGTTTCATTATCTTAGGAGCAGCTTCTCAAACCGTAATTGCAATAGTGGTCATTACTGTTGTCACATTCATAATGCTACTAATTCCGTCAATGAAAGCAACGTAATACCGTTCATTGTAAGTTGCACAATCTTGGACACCAGAGTGAAGTGCTTCCAGGAGCGGCACTGGAGGGACTCTGTGAGGTC
>JABCSP010000203.1 GCA_018238825.1 Candidatus Thorarchaeota archaeon
TACTCTTTCCATTTGCAGACGTGAGCAGGTATATAATCACAAAGAAATTTACTCATATTGAAATGCGCGAAAATACCACCAGACCCGGGTCGAGCCGCAGGAATATCCATCTGGGTGATACCGTCGATATTGTCCAGAAACGGGATCAACGCACAGGAAAGCTCACCCGTGGAGTTGTGAAGGATATCCTTACAAACTCTCCCAGTCATCCACATGGTATCAAGGTGCGTTTGCAGACTGGTCAGGTGGGGCGCGTTCAAGCAATTATCAAACCAACACAATAACAAATCTGGTCTGTTGAGATGGCTATTCAGAAGCATAATAGACATCAACCAGTTCGAGAAATATTTCCTCGGTAAGACTTGAGCCACACGAAGTGGGTGAAAATGTGCGTAGAGTACCATTTTGGGGGATTCCTGTTTGAATAGAAACACTACCAAACCAAGAATTCCCCACAGTCCCATGGCCGGAACTACCGATCAGAGAATTTCTTCTCATTGAACTGTATCCTACAATCAAATTCGATACATTGAATGGCGATTGTTGCAGATAATAATAAGTGCCTAGTTTTGCTGCACGAGAAAAATCTAAACTCCCAGAATAACTTTGAAAGTCTGGGAATAATTGACCAAGCAACGAACTACCTCTAACCGGCAATAGTGATCCTGAAATTAATGTATTCATAATTGAAGAATACTCAGAAGAAAGTGAGCTTCCATTTTTATAGGTACATTCTACTTTTATAGAATCAATAATTTCCTCTTGAAAATTTCTGGTTGTAACCACTCTTGGTATTGATGGAAGAAAGATTATCTCAAAAACAACCTCAACTCCATATTCAGTCCAACTAGAGTGAATACTATACGAGCTAGTATACGTAATTCTGTATGTGAGTATGCTCCCAGTAGTGATATCCCATTCCATTTCATGATTGGTGTACCATGGGATAATCTCTGGATAAGCAACTAACGTTGTACAGAGAAGGATGATTATGGTTCCAATTACTTTCTTCCTTGCAAGCAATAGTTTTAGATATTCGAATTTTGACTTAGTCTGCAATCTCACTCCAACCACAATATGATGCAAAACCCCTGTGTTTATTATTTTTTGTATCGCTATAGGATAGATATCAGGTCTGAGTTTTTTCATGCTATGATGATTGAGGTTTATCTCCAATAGAAAAACCGTTCAATTAATATCCTATCAGAGCGTTTGGTACTCGGAGTGGGAATATTGAATCGAGAGTATCCAGAAACAAGAACTGTAGATGTTGTAGAAGATATCCATGGGGAAATATCCTTCCTCCTCCTTTCAATAACTGAAACTACATTTGTTTCTATTCCAAGTTCTAACATTAGACTATAATATGAAAAATCACAATGATGTATGGTGGTAGTATGGAGAAGAGAACTCTAATCGCACTTGTAATTATCACGTTATTTTGTTCAAGTATGATATTGATTGGAATCATAAATCAAAGCAATGGAAATGAAAGTCTTGACAACTATGAATTCGAATGGGCAGTCGAAGTTGGTGATACATTCAATTTCCAAATTATAGTCACTGGAGGGACTTTTTCTTCTTCTTCTGAAAGTGGGCCTCCTCCACATATAGAATACAATGAATCCGTTATCTGTGCTGAAGTCATATATCTACCAATGAACACCACTTCAATCGATAATGCAACTCTTCTCTCAGAGATTATTCTACCAGTGAAATTCAGTTGCACCTTTGCAAATTCTAGTAGCATTCCTGAACCAATACATAGCAAATTGATCAGGCTTCTCTCCTGGACTACTGTTCCCCTTGATAATTGGGAGTTACTGAATTCCAGTTATTACACGAATAAATTTCTAAATCCACTTGATTATGTCAACCAGACGATATGTTCAACAAAGATGGATGATTCATCATTAGACCTTACCTTAAGAATTCAAGATAACTGGCTGCATCCCGGAATGGCAGAGATTTGGAATGGCGTAATAAATATGACAACGGGACTTCCCTATTTGTTGACGTACAAAGATGTCAGCTTTTCCTGTTCGGGAGATGGCTATAGTGTAACCTTGACATTACATCGCATCGAGTGAAATCTCTGATTATATGAAAAGAGAGAGGAAGACCCTCTTTCGATTCAATATTGAAACTACGGCTGCTTTTCTTGGCGGTAAGGGAGGTATTCTGCGCCAAAAATTTCCCGAGCCATGACGAACTTCATCTAGTGATATAATTGAAATATAAAACCTGACAACTTACTTGGTGGGATGGACAATGAAAAAGGCTGCAATTATCTATTGGACAAAAACTGGGAATACTAAGAAAGTCGCCGATGCAATCAAAGAAGGTTTCGAGGCTGTTGGCTTCGATGTATCCTATTTGAGAGTCGAAGAAGCTAAAGGTCTTGATTATTTTGATTATGATCTGGTATGCATAGGTTTTCCTTCATACGAATGGAGTACTCCTAGACCCATGACCATTTTTTTGAGAACCAACTTAGCTAAGCAAAGAAAAGAGGGACTGGTCAAAGCAAGTGCTCCAAAGGTTCCGGGAAAGAATGCATTAATTTTCTGTACCTACTCGGGACCGCATACTGGAATCAACGAGGCTATTCCAGCAGGTCTGTACGCAGGTCAGTTCTTCGAGCATATTGGATTCACAGTTTTAGATGAATGGTATGTTCTAAGTGAATTCCATGGGCATGATAAAGCGAGTACAATAGGAAAAATGGGAGATATCAGAGGGAAACCAACTAAGGAGGATTTGATGAAGATTAAGGAGGACACACTCAACCTCGCAAAAAGTCTTTGATTTGAGGGGATTAATCTGAAAAAGTGAGGGAGAGAGGAAGAACCTCTCTCGATTGAATATTGAAACTAAGGCTTCTAAGGAAGATACTCAAGTCTGAAGATTACATGAGCTATGGCGAATATTACTGACTAAAAGGAGCTTCATCTTTGCTCATCAGTAGGACCGGGAAAGTATTTCCTTTTCTCCCAACGATAATGCGAAGGGAGAAGGTTGACGTGAAGAAAGGTTTGAAGATCTTTGAGCTCTGGCGTAAGATGCAGTTGATCACGGTTATGGCTGATTTCATGTATATGACGAGTTATCGAGCTGATATCGACAATTTAATCCTGCAACTACGAGCGGCAGCCTCACTCTCAACTGAAGAAAAGGTTGCAATATTGGCAAGGGCGGCTTTAAAGTACAAGCGATTAGGGTCTCCTATTGCTGCCATGCATGTGCTATTTGGAGCGTCTCAACTATCAATACACCCTGCTGTTATTGCAGAATTCTATCGCATAATCTTCGATTACTATCTGCACATTGGAAAAGGTACTGTAGAACATGTCCTTGAAGCTCTCGTAGCAGACCTAAATACTATGAAAAGTCCCGAGCTCTTTCAGTGTAACGCACAACTCCTTATCAAACTGGGAAAATATGGTCTTGCCCAATCGACACTGAAAGAGGCACTCAAGATTACACCATTGCACCAAACAATAACCGGGATGTTGGCTGAACTTTTCATCGGATTGAAAAAGCCGGAAAGCGCAGAAGAACTACTTGATGAATATCTTAAGAAAAAACCAAATGATGACAAAATTATTCGTGTGAAGGTCACACTTGCATTCAATAATAACGATTACGACACTGCACTGGTACTACTCAAAAAGGCATCAAAAATCAACAAGAAAAACTCCGAATACACGTTGCTCATGGCTGCTGTTTATCAGCAAAATAATGACCCCAAAAAGGCACTGAAGATTATTGATAAATTGATGAAAGACGATAAATCTAATGACAAGGCTTGGCGTGAAATCGGAGTGTTTTATTCAACCGCAAATGTATTAGACTTGGCAATTTACGCATTTGAGAAAGCTATCAGACTCAACAACAATGAACCGGAGTATGTAAGAGACCTTGTAATGGTCTATCGAAACAAAGGTGAGTTAGACAAAGCAATTTCACTAGCTGAATCTAAAGTAGAGCGACATAAGAAATCCGATAAAGTTACTCGAATCCTCGGAGATCTCTATCTCCGGAAGAAGGAATTTGAAAAAGCTGAGATGTACATCAGAAGAGCTCTTGAAATCAAACAAGGAGATCCCTTCCTTGTTGTTATGCTTGGTGATGCACTCTACCAGCAAGGGAACATTGAACAGGCTAAGGAAGAATTCGAGAAGGCTATCGAGATGAACAAGAGTAATCCCGAAATCAATGTCCGTGTTGGACAAGTCTATTTTAACCTTCTAAAGCTTGATGAAGCTGAAGATCATTTCAATGCTGCACTGAATATGATTCCTAACTACGCACCTGCTGTGAAAGGTCTGAAGATGCTAGAATCTCTTTCCAGCAAGAAGTTATCACATCAGAAACTCTATGAGCAGTTTGAGTCACAGATGAAGGCGATTGCATCAGGAGAGCTACCACCTTCAAAGGATGGACAAAAGATTCACTTCAATATCTGGGATGCTATGGTCGATGATCCAGAATCTAAGGGATAGTTTCAATCACTAAACTATCAAAGACCCTTCCTCATTTATGATACGATAGGAATCCTAATGCGATGTGCGGATAATTATCTTGGGATTATCAATTTAAAAGAAAGAGAAAAGGGAGCATAACTCCCCTTAATAGAATATTGAAACTATGACTGCTTCTCTTGACGGTAAGGTAAGAATTCAGGTCCAAAAATTTCTCGCGCCATTATTCAAATAACGTTATTTTTAAGAAGAATCCTCGTTGATTTCACTTCATAAATCACAGATGTTTTCGGGGATTGAAATAATGGGTTTCTACATTGATTTGGAAAAGATTAGCATGGATGAGTATAGAGAGAAACTCAAAGCAGCAGATCTACTCCC
>JABCSP010000019.1 GCA_018238825.1 Candidatus Thorarchaeota archaeon
CTAGAAATTGCTTCTTTTCCAAGAGTACAGAACCCCTCAAAGCCCATGACATATCTAAATTTGGATCAACTTCTATTGCTTTCAGTGAAATCTTTTCTACTTCAGCTATCCTTCCAAGTTTGAGGTATAAATTACCTAGTTGGCTCCAGTAACGACCATCCCATTCATCAAGAGTGACTGCTTGTAGATGAGCTTCTTCGGATTTGTCAATATCTCCTAACAGTGAATTCATTGTACCTAAAGTACTCCAGAATAACGCATTCTTATCGTCTAATTTTACAGATTGTTGTAAATAAGAACGAGCTTTCTCAAAATCACCATTTCTATAGTGTGTATATGCTAAATCATAATATGTCCATGCATTATTGGAATTAATTTGAATCGATCTTGTGAACGCATTAATTGCATCAGAACGCATTCCTTCGCTTTTGAGTGCAAGTCCATATTCGTACCATGATAATGCATTATCAGGATCTTCAGTTACTTTTTGTTGTGCTTGGTCGGTATCAAGAGAAGAAACATAGTCTTTTCTTGATATTCTACGAACTTCTGAAAGATTCTTAGCTGCAGTTTCATTTCCTGGTTCCAATTTGAGTACAATTTCAAACATTTTTTGAGCATCTTCATATCGGTTAGTTTCCGCAAAAAGTGTTCCAAAATTATTCCATATGATAGCACGTGGTTGACCTGTTTCGATAGCTACCTCCATAGCAACCTTAAGGGCTTCTTCAGACCGTTGATAATTCTTCATTTTACCATTCACGATAGCTAGATTCATCCATATACTTGATTGCTTCTCATCTACTTTAAGAATCGCTGAATATGCATTTAATGCTCCTTCAAAATCTCCTAAATCCTCTTGAATTAAACCTAGATACAACCAAGATTCCAAATCTTCGGGATTAAGGGTCACAAGATTTTGAAGAATCCTATTCGAATCTTTCAATTGTCCTGCATTGTATAACTTCAATGCTTCACTGTATAATCTATCACGTGATATTCTGCTGTGAGATTTTTTTGTTTTTGTCAAGAGATATCATACTACAGTACAATCAATCCCTTATCTAGTCCTCTTCATACTTTCACAGTAAGAAAAAGTGGAGATTATCAATCAATCTCCTGAGATATAGGTTGAGTGAATTTCCTCTGACTTGAAACAGATTGGAAATTTATAACTAAGGTGACATGTGTGAACGGTTCCAAGTACACTATCATCAGTGTCAAAGTCCCTATTTCTTGGGAGTCTATGTCTGAATTTGAAAGGGATAGACTTTCTCGGATTACAGGACGTGATACGCGGGTGATTCGTGCTTTTCTTGGGATAATTGCACGTCATGAACAAGAACTTCTTGTCGGAAAACGAAAGAAAAAGATCAATGGTGGCAAATTGGAAAAACTGACCCTCACAGCACTGAGGTCTAAAGATGGTTCAAAGAACAGGTCTGTAGTTCCTCATGATTTCAAAAAGCGATTCCCAAATATCTCAATGAATGAACTTCAAGAGTGCAGACAGGTGGCTGTTGCCATGTGGAACAGCTATCTTGCTCTTGAAGGACAGCAACCACTCAAGGCAAAGGGGTATCGTTCTCGAAAACTCCCTCGCTATGTCTTCAATCGTCGCTACAAACTTCGGTATGAACCAGACCAAGAGGTCAAACACTGGCTTGAACTCATGGATTCACTTGATTCTGCTAAGACTGATAGTTGGTTTCATGATAAACTCAGGGTTCCTCTCAATCCTTCTTCATATCATATCAATAGATTGAATGAAGGAAAGGTGACCTCTCTTAGACTCATCAAAGATTCGAGAAAGAAATGGTGGTCTGTCTTTTCTGTTAGAATTTCTGTCCCCACAATCAATGGTGATGGGAAACCCCTTGCTGTGATGGGAATTGACCTCGGAATAGACAAGGCTGTGTGTTCTGTTATTCTTACACGAGAACGCGTGAGGCATGTCAAATATTTCACCCAGCCAGAGAAAATCAAACGCATTGAGAGGTATGATGTCATGGTAGATTCTCTTCAAAGGGAGATGAATACCAGACTCGACGGGGGTAATCCTGCGGATGATGTTATCCTGCGACTTCGTGAATTAAGTGGTCGAAGGTTGAACATCAGCAAGGATCTAGATGGTGTACTTGTCAGGCAACTCACTGACCATATTCTCGAGCTGTCAAAGAAGTACGACCTCTACGTCGCCATTGGCAAACTGACTGGTATCAGAAAGAGTGCCAGTAAGAAGAGCGGAAAGAGCAAGAGCTTCAGGAAGATGGTTGCCAGGTGGCCCTTTGCTAGAGTAAGTAATGCATTGAAACACTCACTTTCTCAACAAGGCTGGAGGGTTTCGGGTAGGAACTCACGCTTCATTCCTATTCGTGAATATTGGACCTCGGTCACCTGTCACAAATGCGGACAGAGAGGTATCCGTCCAAAGCAGTCCCTCTTCATCTGCCACACCTGCGGCTATCGCTCCAATGCCGACAAGAACGGCGCCATCAATATTGCGAGGCGCTTAATTACGCTCATTCCCCTACTTAGGGATGAGAAAGGACTAGGGCGGTGGCTCTTCTCTTCTAAGAAGGGAGGGTCAACCCTGAAGGTCTGGAGGAGCGCTCGCTCTAAAGGAAAGTCCTCACTGCCTTCTGGTCTGTCAGGCCAACGTGGGCAGTCCGTGGCTGAGTGCTATGACCAAACAACCCTCGGGGAGTTTGCGAGTACTACCGATCTCGCCATGGAAAGAACCGTGGAAATACCGTCTGCCGCTGTGGAGGCTCGCAAGGCATCTGACACCCACAGTAGTAAGTTGCAGCGGACAGAAACCACTTCCAAACATAGTTTGGATAGAGCTCATGTCATAACGTCGGATTCGGACCCAGCGTATACCGGTGACGGTCGTCATGAGAAGGGTGGAACACGGGAGTCGAAGGTCCTTGAGGAAGTTCACTCAACCTCTTCAGAAACCTAACACAGGTCGGTGCATGCATCCAAAAACATCTCTTATCCTGAAAGATTATATGGAGGCCTTAGGCACGAGGGCATCAAATATCAATGAAGTGGTGACCTGACCCTTATGCCTCCCAAGGACATGAACATCATAATTTTCGGCTGCATGCAGTGTTGTTACGCAGCAGCAGATTTAGCTGGCACCATGAAGATGCAATATGATGTCACTAGCAGGCTCATCCGAATGCCGTGCACAGCGCGACTGGATATCAACTTCATTCTGAAAGCGCTGCAAGAGGGGGCTGATGGAGTGCTAGTTGTGGGTTGCCATCCTGGAGACTGTGCATACAAGACAGGGAATCTTGGTGCAGAGCGAAGGGTGAGGTTTGCAAAGAAACTGATCGAACAGCTAGGTCTTGATGAACGAAGGGTCAAGATGGTGTTTGTGAGTGCAGCCGAGGGGGACCTGTTTGCAAAAGAGGTCAATGAATTTGCAGATGAGATTCGAGCAATAGGACCCAATCCAATTCGATTGTAGAAGAAAGAGTGAGAATTATCGAAGCCCAAGATGTTCTTCGACATATGTGACACTTTCGGGGGTTAGAGAGTAGGCTGGTCCGTGCCATTTCTTCAGGTATCCCTTACTGGCTAATTTTCTAAGAGTCTTCTTGAAACTCTTCTTGTTTCGGACATGGCATAATCCAGTTATAGCGTCCACTCGACGATGACTTTTACCAATGACCTTCTTCCTGTAAAGACAAGCCAATAAATCGAGGTCATCATGTTCGAGAGGCATATTGTGTCGTACGCACTTTTCTATTTGAACCTTATGTTTGTTGTGTATTGTTAACGAATAAGTACGCGAATAAATGAGATGAATTAGATAACGAGATATAGTGTTACATTTATATACACAAATTGTGTCAATAGAACAACGAACGAACGAACAGCACCAAAGTATGAATGGAGTTTGGCGAAGAATGGGAACGCGGAAGAGGACCTCAGTTGAAGACACACTGGAACAGATTCTGAAAACTATAACGAAGAAAACTCCGTCAACCGTTAGTAACATTGCAAGTGAAACAGGTCTCAGCTGGAACGTTATTGATCGTGCAGCAAATCTTGCCATGAGTGTTCAGGATTACTTTCATGCAAACAAGGTTGAGGTCTTGGGTGGGAAAGGTCGTAAGATAGTGTTAGTCGAATTGCGAGTTGACCTGACAAGACTTCCTAACAAAGTTAGAGAGTGGTTCATTGATGAGAAATTCTTCAAGGGGAAAGAGAAGAATCAATATACCACTGAAGAGGCAAGACATGTTCTCGGAACCTCTATCGAGAGTGAAAGTCGAACTAAGCTTGAGAATGCAATCCAGAGTATCTTGGATGCACTTGAACTTGAAGATGAGCTGTCAGTTCTCGAACTCTCAAAACGAACTGCCCTAAACAGAAGAACAACTGAACGAGTTCTGAATCTTTTCCTGAGATTCCAAGACTTCTTTGCCAGTTCCTATCTCACGAGAGTTGAAGGGAGTCTGATTCTCAGAGATCATCCTGACCTCTATTCATTGGATGAAACAAGAATGACCTACCTGCTCAAGAAATTATATCTCCCACATCTTAAAGAAAAGATTTCCAAGGAGAAAGAGCGAGCTCTGTTTCAAACTGCTTGAAGCAAGATGGCAGACAAGAGTGGCAAGTCTGGACCTAACCCAATCAGGCTGTGAGAATCAACCTAATTTCTTCCTCATATGATATGCGCTAATCTCAAAACCATGGTTTTCATAGAGTCGTTTTGCAGGGCTAGCTCCCTCTGGACAGGTTAATCCAATCATCTCTACACCTGCTTTTTTGAAGATTCCAATTAGACTATCTACTAATGATGTACCAATTCCATGTTTTCTATACTTTGGATCAACCACTAATAATTCAATAGTGGCAACCTTTGAAACCCCCCAGTTGTCTAGAACTTCCTTTGGAACATCCCTAAAATGACCATAAGCCAATCCAACTACATTCCCATCTTCCTCGGCAACAATGAACCCCTCCGGAAATGTATGAGTTATTTTCAAATCATCTTCAGTTGTTGGGCCATCAAAGGATGCAAAGTCATTTGCCAATTGAATTACAACTTCAGTATCTTTCTGTTCAAATTGACGAATCTTCACATTGTTCACCAATTGATTGTACATGATTCTAGCTATTGAATATAGCGTTGAGTTGGATTACAGATGGAGAGATTTAGTGTGCCGCCTGCAAAATCCGTATTATCATCATACTAAACGACCGCGCACGATTCGGTGATGAAGTCCACCACGACTATATCGAAACCGCCGCGAGCTGATGACTTCTGTTGTATGATGTGATCCCGTGAGAGAATTAATACTAGTAGGAATAGGTGGTTTCATTGGAGCCGTGCTTAGATATGGTCTATCTAATATCATTCCAAGTACTAAATGAAAATCTTACAAATTTTCTTACAATTTGGGACATAACCATTAGTTCATATGAGAATGGCTTCGCTCTTGCAATATAAGAAAAAATTGAATCTGACTCAGCTCATTGTTTCAGTATAGACTGAGGGAAATCCGAATTAGTATCTGGCAATTAGTTATGTGCCAGTATCTCATTTATTACCTAATTTGCTGATAGCCAGAATTGAATATAGAAATAGAATTAGGTGGCACAATAGTAATGACAAAGAGCACAAGACCACGAAACACGCTAAAAGACAGAGTCCGTAGGCTTTTGAAGCATAACGAGGTTTGTATGCGTGCATTTAATGAATTAGAGAAGGATGTTGAAGTTCAAACTTTACTTGAAGATAGTAATAGAATGGCTATAGATCGAATGGGATATTCTGATCATGGCCATACACATTCACTTATTGTTACTCTGAATGGCATTAAATTATTACAGGGATTAAACAAGGGACTCACTCCAACAATAGTCCATGAAGAAACTGGTGATATGAATGATGCAGAACTCGTAGTAATGCTAGGTTGTTATCTTCATGACATCGGAATGGTCGTTGGCCGTGCCAATCATGACGAGTTCTCAGTAGTACTGGTCCTGCCAATTTTAGACAGGATATTGCCCAAGATCTATCCAAAAGACAGGCGCAAACAGGTACACATCAGAGGCCATGTGATGCATGCTATCTATTGTCACGATAAGGCTGCAATTCCAATGACAGTTGAGGCTGGAGTTGTGGGGGTTGCTGATGCACTAGATATGACAAAGGGGCGGGCTAGGATTCCATTCGAGGCTGGAAGTGTCAACATTCATTCTGCCTCAGCTATGGCAATTGAAGATGTTAAAATTCGCAAAGGTGAGGAAAAGACAGTTCGAATTGAAGTGAATATGACCAATGTTTCTGGTATCTTCCAGATACAGGAGCTTCTTGAACAGAAGATTCGAAATGCAAAGTTATTGATTGACCACATAGAGCTCTATGCGATTATGTCTCCTCAAAAAGACGTAATTCTCAAAAAAGAATTGAGAGTTCTCTAATAATGTAACATTTTCAATCGAATATAGATTCAGTCCTTCCGAGTTCGCACACATCAGAACGTCTATATGCACGAAACCGAACATTCTGCCAGTCACATTGCACTGATAGAGGCTGACGTCTATGAAACTAGATGACATTGATTCTGAGATTATCTTAATGCTTCAAGAGGATGGTAGACGATCCTTCAGTGATATTGCACAAGCTGTGGGGAGAACAGAAGTCACAATAAGACGTCGAGTGAAACGATTACGGGATGAAGGTTACATCAAACGGTTTACTGTAGTATTAGATCCAATGAAGATTGGAAAGAGCATCCGTGCCATAATCCGTGTAAAGACCGTAATGAAACATGCAACTGCTATTTCAAAGAAACTCATAAAATTCAAAGAAGTCAATGAAGCCTATTTTCTAGATGGTGCTTGTGGCCTCATTATGATGATTACTGTGAATGATCTTACTGAACTCTATCAATTCCTCGAAAAACGTCTTGGTACAATTGAAGGTATTGGGGACGCAGAAACCTGTATTGTACTTGAAGAGGTCAAATCAGCCTTCTCAGACACTGGTGCTTTATGATGCACTATGAATTGCACATAACTGAACAGAATTTTGTACGATTACAGCAACACGCAGATGCATCCCTCCCTGGTGAGGCTGTAGCGCTACTTTTTGGTATCTTATCCGAAAACATTGTGAGCACTAATCGTGTTGAATTAATGGAAAATGAATCGAAAACAAGCCAAGTTGCCTTTTCTGTTAATCCTGAAAATGAATACCAATTACTAATTGAAGCAGAGGAAAGAGGAGAAACTTTAGTTGGAATTTATCATTCTCATCCAGCACCGCCTGAACCCTCCGAAACGGACCTTAGAAACATGCGTTTGAATCCAGTTGTCTGGCTTATTGCCTCTAAATTGACTGGGGGCTGGATAACTAAGGCTTACATACTAAAAGATGAGATTGCTAATGAGATTCCAGTAAGATATCGGAAATCTATCGATTCAAACCTTTGATAGTTCCAGAGGTCTTTTTTGGTTCGAAAGAAACAGCTGTTCCATTGATTGAACCAATAACTGCAGCTGCTGCTATTACTTGCTGTAACGATGGTAAACTACACTGAAGAACACCCTCTCCCGATGTTTCTTCAAAGTCAATCAAATAAAGCTTCGAGTCTGCTGCTTGAATTTCACCGTATAACGAGAGGAGGCTTTTCCAGATTTCCAAACTTAGCTGCTTTCCCTCTATTGAAGAGCCATCTCGATGAAGCTTGAAGAGCAAGTATCTCTTTCTAACTTTCTTCATTGCTCCTCCCCCTTGTGAATAATCTCTACTCCACTACTAACAAAACCAGGTTCTAGCTTCCTCATATTTCTTTCAATGATTGATCTTGGGAAATCACTTGAAGCGCTATCTGCATAAGCTCGATCCATTCCCAGAAGTATTCCAATATGTGCCATTGCAACTGATGACCGTAATCCCATCGGGTGAATTGCTCCACTACTTAGAACCACATCCATTCCTGCATCCATTGCTGTAGTGACAGATTCTCGATATATTTTGAGAATTTTAGATCTATTTAGACCGGTTGACTTGAGAAGCGGCGCAATTTGAATCTCCAAGCTTGTATTTGATATCGAGGCTAAGCGAGCGGTAGTATCTCTAAGACGATTCTCCTGTGTTGGGTCCACAGTTAATAGATCTACACGCTTATCCTCAGCAGCCCAATTGGTTACTTCTATGGATTTGAGTGGAACAGAAACAATCATTGACTTCCTTCTATTCTTATCTATCTGTTTCCTAACTGAACTGATACTTTTTCCATGAAGAATCACTCTACTATATACCATCATCTTCTTGGTAAGCGTCTTGAATGGTTCAGTATGCAATCCAACTACTGCAATTCCAGTAAGCCCTAACTTACCCGCCATATCACTAAACGAATCAATCTCGGTGGCATCGGATGCTAGAACTCCTAGGTCAACTGACACAACTCAATCCTCCGCATCTTGTAGACGTTTCTCAATCATAAGTATTGCATCTTTCTTCTTACAACGTGGCCTATCTTTAAAGTAAAACTTGGCTCTTATGACATCAGTATTATTGGCTAATTTCATCTTCCCTAGAAACGCTCCTTGCTTATCAATCCTAAGAAAAAAGACGCTGTTATTATTCAATCGCAGGTCGAGTGAGCGTTTAATTGCACGGCGGTCACTCTTTTCTAGTTGTTTGAGAATAAAGTCAAATGTAATTTCACATCCATCTCTATTCTTTAGTAATCCTGATACAATTGAAATAGAATCTCCAGATTGTCCTTCAGCCTTCTCTTCTGTTATAGATACATTCTGTCTGATGTTTTCTGGGAAGATACCAAGTATCGCAGTAGATACTCTCTCAGTAATTTCAGTAGCCCTTGCATATGCACGGGCTTCAATTTTTCTTATGAACGGCATAGCCGCTCCCTCAAGCTCAGAAATCTCCGCTATTTTGCGACATTACCTTTGGCTCCAAGAGAAGGTCTGACCTTTTCAGCACCTCGCCCCTTCTTCCTGAGACCACGACTTCTTTTACCTGCAGAAGTAAGACCTCTGTGGACTCTACCCTTGTGAGTTGGATCACAGATCCAATTGATATTTGGGTCGTTGTAAATCACTGGATGACTGGGGTCTACAAGAATTACTTCGTACCAAACCCACTTGTGGTCATTTCCTACCCAATATGAGTTCAGGACACGCATATTCACATATTTTCTTGCAACACGTTCTTCAGCAATCCAACGTCGTGATTTCTGAGGAGTGTATTTTGTTACACCCATACCACTAGGCTTACGACCCTTTTTTGGTCTTGGTCTCTCACGTGGTCCACGACCAGTCATAATCCTCACGATAACATAACCCTGCTTTGCTTTGTAACCAAGATTTCTTGCACGACCTAGTCTGGTGGGTCTGTCTAGTTTGACCATAGTACCCTGCTTTCTCCAGACTATTAATCGGCTTCTAACAATATCAGAGCGTTCTTGCTGCCCTTCTATCCATTTTTCATTCATGTGTTTGTATGCTGTAGGCATCGTCTGTTTCCATCCTTTGTCGTAATATATTCACTTTGTTTGTGGTTCAGCCCCTAAGGGCCACATCCCGTGCGGACGCATCCGCCAACACAAAGGAATGGTCTGGTACGGCACGCATGCCGTGACCAAGCCAACTCGAGGACATTCGCTTAAAGGTGTAACGCTTTGTCCTTTACAAACTAGTTACTTTAAACCATCAATGACCTTCTGTGCAGTGAGTTCTCCAACTCGAACCTGAGCTTCTCCGGTTGATGATGCTAAGTGTGGAGTCGCTATAAGTTTAGGATGTTTTACAAGCTGCCAGTCTACAGGTGGCTCTTTCTCAAAGACATCTAAAGCTGCACCTGCAATCTCGCCTTCTTTCAAAGCATCCAGAAGTGCTTTCTCATCTACTACTCCACCTCGGGCTGTGTTGACAAGGAATGCAGTCTTCTTCATTATCTTGAATTCCTTCTCTCCAAACATACCTTTTGTTTGGGGTAGCAAAGGAACATGAAGTGAGATATAGTCAGATTGCTCAATTATGGTTTTCAAATCAGCTCTTTTGGCTCCCACCTCTTTACAGACGTCATCGATATCGATGACATCATAGGCAAGAACATCCATGTCGAAAGCCTTTGCTCTCTTTCCAACTTCCTGACCTATCCTTCCAAATCCTACGATCCCAATGGTCTTATTCCATAATTCAGTGCCCTTGAGTTTCTTTTTCTCCCAGCGTTCATCTTTCATGGAGCTATCTGCTTGAGTGACATTCCTAGCAAGTGAGAACATCAATGAAAACACCATTTCCGCCACTGAGACCGTTGGTGCTTCAGGAGTGTTTTGAACAATGACTCCCTTAGCTTTTGCAGCCTCTATGTCAACATTGTCAAGTCCAACCCCAGCTCTGATTACTAGTTTTAGATTATCAGATGCCTCAATTACTTCTTTCGTAATCTTTGTGGCACTTCTTACTACTACACAGTCGAACCCTTTAATCTGTTCCTCAATTGGTCCGTCTGCATCATAATCTCTCTTCACAACTTCAAGTCCTGCTGCCTCAATTTTGGCTACAGCCGACTCTGCAATTGGATCCGCTACAAGCACGCGTTTCATTAGCAATACCTCATAGGTGTGATGTGCAATGCGGTTCGCAGGTTCATCTTAAACTTGGCGAATCCGACATTTTCTTAACTGAGTATGCCTTCTCACAGATTATGAAAAGAGAGATGAATCCAACCACTGCAATGGTCCCTTGTCCTGTCGTTCTCTTGAGCGTATCTGGACCTGATAGACCTAATATTATCACACTCTCATGGGCTGCCAATGTTTGTAGCAAACCTCCTACAATGGTCATTGGAATACGTCCTGAACGACACAGCTATAATCTTGTGAAAGATGCTGGAGAGTATGTTCTGAATATACCATCAGTAGACCAGATTGAAGGTACTGTTTTTGCAGGTACAAAATCAGGAAAGGAATATGACAAGTTCTCTGAATGTGGATTTACTCCTGAACCAGCTTCTAAAATCAAGGCACCAATGATCAAAGAATGTCCCATAAGTATAGAATGCAAAACCCGTGAAATAGTTCCTCTTGGAGCTCATGACTTGTTCATTGCTGATGTGCTCTCTGTCCATATCGACGAGTCAGTTCTTGATGAAGAGGGAAGATTTGATGCCTCAAAGACCAACCTATTCACATATCTTCCTTTAAACGGCCAATATTGGACACTCGGCAAGAAACTTCTCTGATGTCATACAGGTATTATCTCAATGTCTATGCTTTCAGATTCGCAATCATCGGTATCTTCAATGGTTTCAGGAGATTTCATGTATCTAACAGAATAGTTAGAATCTGCTTCACTTACTATCCAAGCTCCTGTTGGCACATGAGTTTCTCTGAAGAAGATATCAAAGGTGATTCCAGGGAACTCTACTATGATAGGATTATGACCTAGAAGTGCGAAAAGACCAGAGGCTTCCTGAGCCCGTTCAATGGTATCAAGCTTGGCTAAAACTGGTACCCAATTCCTTCCATCCCATTTGAGAAAGGGCCATGAATTTGATGGTGGCCAAGCTCCTTTCTCGACAACAATATAGTCCTTAGCACCACGTTTGTATATCGTGGGATACTGACCAAATCTGCCAAGATACATACCAGCTGCTCTTGCATCTTCTAATGTTGGAAATATCTCCATCAGAATTCACCTTAATTCCTTATCTCACAATCATATGCTACTATAATTGGAGAATGATGTATAATGAAGAACAGTCAATAGATATCCCTAGAACTCTGTTAGGTCAACATTTTCTCTACTATATTGACCATTATTTGGTATGGGAATAAATAGGAAAAAAGAATAATGATTCTCTCATTTCTGACCTTTAGCACTCACAATTTTGATTACATCTCTATCCTTGAGAACATGTTTGTCAGAAATCCTCATCTTTGTTCTTGCATCAATTCCATGTACAAACGATTCCATCAGGTCTGTGTGAATATGACCTGCGAATTCTTTAGCTGTAGTCCCCTCAGGAACCAAGTATACATCTGGGAGTACATTCTCATCACTATCAGTGAGCGAATTTGCGTCATGTACGGGATAGATAGTAATCATATGGAGAAAATCAAAAACTGCTTTATTGAGAATATTCTGAACCCCAGTCCCTCCAAACTTCTTCAGGATGTGTTCCTTTAATTTCTCCAATTGTTCAGCTTCATTCTCCTTCAAATTTTCTTGCTGAATTATTTCAAAGTCATCATTTCCAGGTATATATTTTATCACACCTTTCTGATCCAGATCTTTGAGGGCTTTCTCAGCCAAAGCACTTACAGGGATGACCATATAATCTGGGAATTCCTCTTGTAACCGCTTGTAATTCTCCTTGGCTCCTGGTCTGTCAATCATATTTGCTGCAATAATGATTGGTTTAGAGGTCTTTTGGAGTGTTTTAACGAACGATCTTGTTTCTTCATCGGTCCACTTGTCAACGGTTTCAGCTTTCAAATTTGACTTTCTTAGTGCTCTGAGAATATGTGCTCTAGTTATCTTCAATCCTGAAAGTTTTTCCAGAAGCAATTCGTCTAGCTTGGCTCCTTCTGATCTGACGCGACCAGTCAATCTCCGCCAATCTTTTTTCACAATTCCTAGCATCCATTCAACAAGCTCTTCTTCTAGGAATCTTACATCATCAGCTGGATCTTGGGTACCTGCAGAAACCTCTTGCCCCTCTGAATCAAGAGCACCACTAGCATCAACAATATGAATCAACACATCTGCCTGTCTTAAATCGTCTAGGAACTGATTTCCCATTCCCCGACCTTCGTGTGCACCAGGAACTAGCCCAGCAACATCAATCAGTTTTATTGGAACAAGTCTAACACCATCGATACATATGGAATTCTGAGGATTGTCTTGTACATCAAAATCAGAACAAGCACAGGCAGTCCTAATGTGAGTGACACCAACATTTGCTTCTATTGTTGTAAATGGATAACTACCTACCTTGAAATCTGTCATACATGCTGCATTGGTAAATGATGTTTTACCACACGATGGTTTTCCAACAATCCCTACGCTAAATCCCATTGCATTTTACTCCACTAGCAGTACTTCTAATTCCACACCAAGAGATAAACGCTACTCTACTGCATTCTGGGAACAAATTCAGGTTTATGCAACTACCGATGAGTTTTTATGAATCAGTATTCATTATACAATATGAATCATTATTCATTATAATGGGGAATAAAATTGACGAAAATTTGCGTTACATCATCGGGTCCAACTTTAGACTCAACAGTTGACCCACGATTTGGTAGGTGCGCCTACTTCATAATCGCTGATCCTGAAACATTGACTTTTGAGGCCCTTTCAAATGAGGCCGCAATGTCTTCAGGTGGAGCTGGAATCAGAGCAGCTCAATTAGTGGCTTCTATGAATGTTGAAGCTGTATTAACTGGTAGTGCTGGTCCTAATGCATTTCCTGCATTACAAAACTCTGGAATAAAAGTTCTGACTGGAGTGTCAGGTAATGTCAAGGCTGCAATTGAGAGCTATAAGGCTGGTACACTGAAGGAGCTAGCATCTCCTGGTCCAGCCAATGTTGGAAAGGGTCAAGGTGGTACAGGACAAGGAATGGGTATGGGTGGAGGATATGGCCGCGGAGGCGGAATGGGCCGTGGTGGCGGCGGTGGCTACGGAGGCGGAGGAGGAGGAGGCCGTGGAGGCGGAGGCGGTCGCGGTCGAGGCCGTGGAAGACGCTGGTAAGAAAGCGGAGGGAAAATACCAGTGACAAGCCGGGTACTTATTCCAACACAAGACTTTGAAGGTAAGATGGTTGCCGCTCACTTTGGGAGAGCACCATACTTTGTTGTAATAGATTTGGATGAGCTAGGGACTACTATTGAAATTAAGATTCACCCGAATACAGGAGAACATTCTGGTGGGAAAGGTCATGCTCATGACAATGTTTTACAACACCAACCACAAGCAGTAATTGTGCAAGGAATGGGCCCCCGCGGAATTATGAGTTTCCAGTCCAAGAACGTAGTAGTTCTTCGAGCAAATAGTAGTTCAGTTGAGGATTTGGTTGAAGCGTATAAACTAAACCAGCTAGAAGAACTCACTGAAGGTTGCGCAGAAGCTCACCACAAATAATACTTACAAATTGATACATGGAAGTGGTTTATTGATTATTACAGTAGCATCTGGAAAAGGAGGTACTGGAAAGACTACAGTTGCAGTTAATCTGGCTTTATCGCTGGATTCTGTTATGCTGTTAGATTGTGATGTAGAAGAACCTAATGTACACACTCTTCTTCATCCTGTTAATTTACAGACATCCTCTGTAACGGTTCCTACACCGATAGTTGACCAAGAAAAATGTACACTCTGTGGAAAGTGTGCAGAATTCTGTCAATTTAATGCAATGTTTGTAGGAAAGACCAAAGTAATGATATTCAATGAAATGTGTCATTCTTGCGGTGGTTGCGTCCTAGTCTGTCCAGAAAAAGCCATCACTGAGGTAGAAAGACCAGTTGGGAATATCCACGAATCCGATATTGGGAATATACATCTAGTTTATGGAGAACTCAAGATTGGAGAACCGATTGCAACGACTATAATCCATTCTGTAAAGACCCACATCTCAAAGGATGGTCTCAATATTCTTGACGCTCCACCTGGAACTGCCTGCCCCGTCTTGGAAACAATGAATGAAAGTGACTATCTAGTCCTTGTTACTGAGCCTACACCATTTGGGTTACATGATCTGGCAATGACTGTCGATGTTGTTCGTGAATTAGGAATTCCCCTTGGGGTAATTATTAACAGAGCAGGCATTGGTGATGATGGAGTAGTAAACTACTGTAAAGAGAATGACATTGAGATACTTATGGAAATTCCTTTTGATCGACATATTGCGGAGCTCTATTCTCGAGGGGTTCCATTTGTACAAGAGATGCCTGAATGGCGTCAGAAATTCAAGGACTTATTTAATCATATAGAGAGGTTGATAAAAAATGCCAAGTGAAGTTGCAGTCATAAGCGGTAAAGGCGGTACAGGAAAAACAACAGTATGCGCAGCCCTAGGGCTTATCGCTGATGAAATTGTCATGGCAGATTGTGATGTTGATGCCCCCGATCTTCACATCCTGCTCAATCCATCAAATAGAACAGCAAACGAATTTATCGGAGGCAAAGTCGCTGTAGTTGACTATGATCTCTGTACAGACTGTGGATTATGTGAAAAGGCATGTAGATTCCATGCGATTACAGGTTCCAAAATAGACCCAATTGCATGCGAAGGTTGTGGTGTTTGCGAAATTGTTTGTCCAGAAAATGCTATTCAGATGGTAGATCGTCAGTCTGGTAATCTATTTGATTCTGATACAAGAGTAGGTCGGATGGCTCATGCAAAACTCTTACCGGGCGAAGGCAATTCTGGAAAATTAGTCACTGAAGTAAGAAAGTTAGCCTCAAAGATTGCAACTGATAATGGAATATCTACGGTTCTTATTGATGGTTCACCTGGTATTGGATGTCCAGTAATTGCAACTGTAACTGGAATCAAGTTGGGTATCATTGTGACAGAACCAACTCTATCTGGAATCCATGATATGGAGCGAGTTAATGAATTGCTTGCAAAATTCAAAATCAAAGCTACAGTAATCATAAACAAATTCGACCTGAATATGGAAAATACAGAAAATATTGAGAAATACTGCAAAGCCAACGATATTGAAATACTTGGAAAAATTAAGTTTGATCATATCATGACAGATTCAATGGTTGCAGCAACAACACTACCAGAATTTGCACCGGACCACGAGATATCAGTACTTCTACGAAATATGTGGAATCGTGTATCGGAGATTCTTGCTGCTTAGAGCCTAATCCAAGTGATAGATTTCAAATCTGTATACAAGTGCATCTAATCGTTATCCAGCTCAGAGAGTCGTTTCTCTATCTGTTCAAGTCGTCCTTGAATTGATCTCAATTGCTCTTCAAGCACACCTTTCTGATCTACTAGAATTTGACTCTCTCTTAGTGGTGATGTTGAAGGGATTGATCCCACTCCTGAATATGCTCCATACCAGCATGAACCACGTCCATATATCCAACCAGGTCTTTCCCATGGAGGTAAATGTCTGAACGGACCATTTTCTGGCCAATTTCCTTGGTTCCGACCTCGACCTCTAAAATTACCGTGGCTCATTAGTTTCACCTCTTATCGAGAATTCTTCACTATTTATGATTTTGTTGATGCCCACCATCACTTTAATGATCCAGAATGGGACGGTGAACCACTAGAACCAGAGCCTTCAATAATAAAAGATCCACCAGGTCATTACGGTGGAG
>JABCSP010000204.1 GCA_018238825.1 Candidatus Thorarchaeota archaeon
ACGCCATGATGGCAACATATTCAGTCAATGATTTCTCAGGAATCTTTCCAGATTCAAGAAATGATGCTACAGCCTTTGCCGCTCCAGATTGTACTGGACCATAGAATAATGAAGCCTGTCGCATCGAAGTAATTCTACGTGTGGGTAACATCAGACTACTTGGTTTAACTGGCAGATTTGGTTCGAGAATAATCGATAATGCTTCATGACCAGTTTTTGCCATTGTCAGCAATTTAACAAAAGCGGGGCCTATAGATCCAGTCTTTGGACCAGCGACTATTCCTACAGAAACAGTTTCATTCGAAGCTTGACTTGTTAATAGATCTGCAGAGTTCTCAAGAGTAATTCCTTGATTTTCAAGTACTTTCATGATTTGAATATCTTTCTGTATCGGCTCATGCTTGTGTTTGTCAATTACACCAAGTTTCTCAAGTTCTAAGCGAATATCATCCTTGACCTCTGTTGTTAGCGTGCCACCTGTGTTAAGGGGCATCCTACTTCTACCAGCCTTAATCCCCATCATTCGCAAAGCAGCTTTCACTGGTGGGGCTGCACCATATTTCAAGACCATTCTTGCAAAAGTTTGAGCTTCACGTTGGAGCTTTGCAGCTTCTTCCAGCTTATTCTCTTTAACTAGTTTCATAATCTTGAGCCAGATATGCGGAATGACATTAGCGGAAGCCATGATAGCAGCATTGGAACCTGCTACAACAGCTGATAGAAAGACCTCATCTGCACCGCATAGGACTTCAATTTTTCCCCCAAGTTTCTGGATTAACTCAAGCAAGTATGGAACATTTCCACTGCTATCCTTGATACCCACAACATTGTCCAAGTTAGAAAGATCTTCAACAACATTGGAGTTGAGAGGTCCAAGAGTACACTGGGGAATATTATAGAGAATTAGAGGTAGATTTCCTTTGCTAGCAACAGCTGCATAATGCTCGTAATATCCCTTATCAGCAGGTCGCAGATAGTATGGTGAGATAACAAGTGCTGCGTCACATCCAAGGTTTGCGGCATATTTTGTTAATTCGACAGTGTCTTTGGTACTGTGCATACCAGTGCCTGCAACAATAGGAACTCGTCCATCAACAAATTCCACTGTCAATTTCAGCAGCTTCTTACGTTCCTCAGTACGCATGTAAGAGAATTCACCAGTAGTGCCAGCGGGGACAACACCAGTTACTCCCTTACTGATTACATATTCAATAACTTGTTTGAAGCCATCCTCATTGATATCACCATCTCGCGAGAATGGTGTTACGAGGGCAGGCATTACACCCTTGGGTACGAACTTGGTCACAGAATCACCAAGATAACGTTCAAATTGGAGGTGTATAAATGACCTTCGCTTTATGACTTTGGGTTACAAAATGGAAGTCGCTAAATAGAAACAGTATGAATGAAGAGGCATGTCAGAATTTGTAGTTGCTCTCACAACACGTCCGAAAAACATGAGTGCAAATCTTGCTCACCATCTAGTTGAAGGATCAGATTAACTCATGCAATATCTGCTCTTCTCGCGGCATATACAAGTGACTCATTGAAGTATTTTCCAATGACCTCACTTAGCTCTGGACCGATGACATAATTGATTTCTCCAGGAAGAAGCTCCTTGAGATTTGTCTTCGATGTGAGTTTCCCTTTGCGTTTCAGGATACCTATATGACGGTCTATTGTAGACTTGGCTTTGTCCCAAGCCATAGGCTCAACACCCCTGCCAGAACCAATCAACCCTTCCTTAATTTCAAAGAGTGCCCTCATAATGAAAATAGAGAGGTTTTCGGTGTCATTTGCTTCTTTGATGAAAGATTTCTTGTGCTGAGCACAATTGCCATCCTTTGCCACAGATCCGCAAGCTGTACAAATCAGACGACCTCGGTTTGTTTTGATATAGTAAGAAAGAAGATTGGAACACTTTGCTGTATCACTCTGAGTCCATTCGAGACCTTTTGTGCCCACACGACTAATTGCACGAAATACGGTGGCACCTTTGTTATGAAGGTACATCAGTACATCTATTCCAACTTTCTTAGATTCTATTGCACGTGCTTCTTTCTCTTTAGCTTCGAATGCATATTCTTCCTTCGCTAGCTTCTCCAAACGTTCCTGCTTCAGGAAGCGTTGCATTACGTCAAACGCAATTGCATAGTTATCGAATTCTAGACTCTCCATGTCGAGAGGCTTGTCAATAATCCCTTCAAATACCGGACTTGGAGTGTTCTCAAGATCCTTTCTAGCAGCCATCATATCCTTACTTGAAAGTCGGGCATGCATCCAAGCGCAAATATTCGAAGCATCAAGTTCGGGGTGAATTATTTTCAGTTCATAGATACGCATTGAAGTTAGATCAATCAAAATCTCTTCTCTTAGAAACTGGAGTGTGGTATCAGTGTCCTCGTAGATACTTTTCAGAAGTGCTTTGATTCTTAGTAAATCCTGCTTTGATCGAATATATGATTCGACAACTCTCGTAAGATTAGTAAGAATGCTTGTTGTAAAATGCCAGACGATATCAAGTTTAATCGAAGCAGTGGTTTCTTCTTCTACTCTCTGTTGACTAAAATCACGTGCTGATGAAATACCCAAGTTACTCAGTGCACCACTTTGTACCTGTTCACGAATCCCCATCAAACGAATAATCTCTTCTGGAGGTGGGACTCTCATCTTCTTCTTGAGTTCCTCTAATACTTCAATTTCAATTCCCACGAGGGCTTTCCTATCTTTCACTAGCGTATCTAGAGTGATCTTATCCAGCTCTAAGGCTCTGAGACCCTTTGATTTAAGCAATCCTTTGACTGGACGGTTCATAGTATTCTCAAGTTTCTCGAGGGTCTTCAAAGAACGTTCAACCATCTCCATCTCTTCTTTGCTTACCTGTGGGCCGGAGGGAGATTCCGCAGTTTGAGTTAATGACTTGAAACCTTCAGCAATGATAGCAACATCAGAAATCCCTTTTCTGCGAAGTTGTGCTTTCAAATTATCTTCACTGATTTGAAGGAGGTTTGAGAGGATATCCAGTACTAAATCAGGTTCAGATGCTAGAATATCGGCAAGAGGTCCTGTAACATATGCTCCAAGACGGTTTTCAAAATCATCAATTGTAGTGGGAGTGTCATATTCTTCTTCAATGACTTCAAGGAGGCCAAGTCGAATTGTATTAGCATTCTTTATTCCTTTCAAATCAGCCAGAGGTTTACAAAATCTCAGGGATATTGCATCTGCAATAGCCTCCCAGCTACGAGCAGGAACCAGTGCATCAACCAATCGCCCTTTTGCATACTCTGCACGACCGTAAATGTGTTCTAGACCCATCTTCAAAACGGTTGTTTCTGGCACTTCTGATGGGTGGTCACGTAGAAGTTCCTCTCGTAACGACATTGAGCTCTCCTTGAGACCTGAAGCTTTAGTGTAGAGATCATCACGCCATTGCTTACCCCATCCAGTTATTTCCAGAATAAGGTCAATATCATGATTAGGAGTATAATCACCAGGTATCTTGTGTAAGTATTCCTTCACAAGACCAATTATCTTCTCTTTGATATCAGGGGCTGAACTATCGGTTCCCTCAAGTTCATCACATAATCTGATTGTTAATTCACTCAAAATTCGGGAAGTATCAATCTCTTCGCGCTGTTTGTCAGCAAATAACTGACGAACTTCAAGCTCAAGTTGACGACGTTCTTCTTGTCCAAGTTGATCCTTGCCCTCTTCAGGCGTATGTTCTGGAGAATCTGTCGCACTGACAAGACGTATTCCTTGATAACTGTGAAGATAAAAAGATGCAAAGAAAGAGAATACATCTTCAAGAGGTTGAGTTTCAGCAAGAATCTCAGAAAATAGCTGTCTATCTCGTGTGCTTCTCATATGAGATGCTAATGCTTCACGGAGTAGAATTTCCTTTCCAGCTTCGCTGCCTTGTCTAGTTTTTAGTACCCACGACACTCATATCACCTCAGAAATGTGCTCCCAATAGAAACAGTCAAGCTGTCAGCATAATATTCGTATGTCACAAGATAGAGTAAATCAGAATTCTTGGGATCTCTTAGATATACTCGTGATATTCGAGGAAGTAATCGGCCCAGTCCACGGATTCGTGACTCCATAAGATATTCCTTGAAATCATCTCCAATGTTAAGAATGATGGCATCAGCAGCCCCCATTCCTTCTGCTTGCAGCCTAAGAATACGTCGTGCAAAGGTTTCTTCCATACTTGTTTCTCGTTCCTTCATCTCCGCCAATTTGGAATAGAGTAAATCACGTAACTCAATGTAGTAACGGATAGTTGGCTCTTGTTTAGGTTCTGGAGGAAATGTTTTCTCTTGCTCGTATGGTTGGTCTCTCTTAATCACTTCAATACGAGGACCAAGTGGTGAAGGGCGGTCAGGTTCTAGAGGAGCAGGAGGTGCTTCGGGAACATATCCAGTTTCATCAGGTGTAGCGGCAGCCATTGCTAACTTTCTTTGCTCGATTTTATCCTGATATTCTCTCAGATCCCGTTCATAATTTGCCTGTTCAGTTTCAAACTTACTAGTTGCCGCAGCTATCAAATTCTCACGGTTTTGGTTTCGCTGACGAATCCCTTCATTTTCAGTTTCAATTTCTTTACACTCGGCTTCCCACACATTGACTTCAGCTTTGTAGACTGCCTCCTTAGCATCAGCTTCGGTTTTAACACGGTCAGCCAGAGAACTGGCAGTCACAACCTGACCAAGAACCTCGTGAACAAATTGTAATAATGTCAGAAGAGTTTCAGATTCAGATTTGGAACTGTCAACACTATCTTGAAAACCTTCAACCCAAGAGCGAGCTTCTTTTTGCCATTCCTCGGATTTTTCACCAGCACTCGCAACTGC
>JABCSP010000205.1 GCA_018238825.1 Candidatus Thorarchaeota archaeon
AATTGTCTTTTTTCAACTAATGGTTTCATTGATGTCCAGGTTTGTCTAGGATTTGCGCAGCTGTTGTCTTCTCCCATTGTGGGATTTCATCTTTGTACGAGGTTAAATTCTACAAAACTAAGGCAAATATAAAGAGAAGAGTGGGATAAGAAGTGTTCCAACGTATTGAAGATCTGGATGAACATAATCTGCTTGGATGGGAAGAGATACGTAGCGCTCTTGAACACGTTGAGTCGATTCAACGTGAAGGAGCCGAAGCTAAGGTCGAGATTGAAAACTCAAACACAGATACAATACTCCGATTTTCTTTGAGATCAACTGATGAACTTGATGAGTATTTCGGCTCACATCTGCATCAACTAATTCTCCAGGGTCTTGTTGAGGATACAACTGTCGTGACAGGCCGAATTCATCTTCAATAGTGAAAAATTACCATATGTATGTATGAGGATGACATACTTTCTTGAAAAAACGGTCGAAAAAATCTGGTACACCAGCTCACTTATGCTTAAACTTATATAGCCTTAGAAGAGCGCTTGGGGAAGCGTTTCTCTTTGGCTGCAATTTGTACCTCGATTTGATGTACATTACCAGTTATACTTCAAGAGAAAAACAATTTAGGTGACAAAAATGGCAAGACCAGTACGTGCATCATCCAGAGGAAAGGGTTCTTCTATCTGCTCTGTTTGTGGCGGCAGTGAATTCTATCAAGATCACACTCGTGGAGAATCAATCTGCACTTCGTGTGGTTGCGTAATAAATGAAAGAAGTCTAGATACAGGTCCTGAATGGAGAGCCTTTACCGCAGAAGAGAGGAATGCAAGAGCTCGAACCGGCTCACCCATGACCTTGACAATGGCTGACAAGGGTCTAGCAACAACCATTGGGTGGAGCGATCGTGATGCAAATGGTCGTGCAATTGCTGCTAGTAGTCGTGCTGCTATCTACAGGATGAGGAAATGGCAAATTCGTACACTTGTGCATAGCTCACAGCACAGGAACCTTAGCATTGCAATGAGTGAGATGGATCGACTAACTTCTCAGTTAGGTGTTCCCCACGAAACCAAAGAAACATCCGCTCTAATATACAGGAAAGCACTCAGCAGACGTCTTGTTAGAGGAAGGAGCATTGAAGGAATGGTAGCTGCAACAATCTATCTGTCCTGTAGAATTCACAAGATTCCCAGGCAACTTGATGAGATTGTTACAGAAGCTAGAGTCAACAGGAAGGAACTTGGTCAGTGTGTCAGGCTCATTTTGAGAAACGTTGACGTGAAGGTACCAATTCCATCAGCAAACGATCTAATGCCCCGAATCTCAGCAGATCTCGGTCTTGACGGAAAGACAGTTCATACAGCTATGGGTATCATTAATGAAGCACGTGAAAAGGGAATCACTGCTGGTAAGGACCCAGGCGGTCTAGCTGCAGCTGCACTCTATATCGCTGGTATCATTGAAGATGACAGGCGAACTCAGAGAGAAATTGCTGAAGCATCTAACGTGACTGAAGTAACAGTTAGGAACCGGTATAAGGACCTAGCAAACAGCCTAAAGATTACAATCAAACCATAGTGGTTGGGATTTTTCCCATCCACTTTCTTCTTCTTTTATCCACTACATTCTTTTGCTACTTGATTTACACTAATCTTGATACAAATGAACCAATTCATTCTTGCTCTATGTGGATTTCCTGCATCTGGTAAATCAACACTTGCGAATGCTATTCAGCGTGCATTGAATTATGAGGTTGAGATTGTAAGGACTGATGAATGGCGAGATGATGAATACTACACCGATTGGAAACCCGAAAAGGAAAAACCAGTTCGTCAAAAGGCCCTAGCAAGAGTCAGGACTCTGGTTGCAGAAGGGAAGAGTGTCATCCATGATGATACTAACTATTACACAAGTATGCGACATGAGTTGTTCAAGATAGCTATAGAGAATAAATGTGGATTTGCAATTGTCCATGTTGCCACACCAGTCTTAGTGGCTCTAGAATGGAATAAGGAACGCGAGGGTTCAAAAATTCCTGATAGTGTAATCCATGATATCTTTGAACGATTTGACAATCCTGGTACTCGTTATCTTTGGGATAACTGTGAACTTGAAGTTTCCTTGGAAGTGCAAGAAATCGATGATGTGGTACCAAAGATTTTAGAAATCCTAGATGAACTTGAATCCGCAAGAGAACCAAAACCAAGATTGGTCACAAGTACTCAATTTAACAGGTTAGATACTGAAACTCGGTTGACCGTATCCTTCTTTCTTGAGGAACACACTGAATTAAGAAACAATAGAGAGGTATCTATGATTAGAAGACGTGTGCTTCGCATGGCATCCGAAAGAGGGGTTCCATTGAAAGGTGTACATTCGCTTCTTTGGGAAGAATTAATGAAATTAATATGATGGCGGCCTCCTAAGAGAATCGAACTCTCAACGCTTGCACGTTCATGGGTTTGAAGCCCACGGAGTCGGACCACCGACTCTGTAGAAGGCCAATATTGGACTTGTAATCTTCAAACTACCGCGATTATTTAATTAATCTAAAGGTAACGGCTTATGACTTCTAAAGTTCCCTTTTTCCACTCAATACTTTTCTTAGCTAATTCAGAAGCAATGTTTCCTGGAAGTGGTTCCTCGTGTGGCAATGACTCTATGTTTGCTAACCAACCTGAAGTTGTGAGCGTAAGTGGATGTACTCCACCTTCACCCTCGGTTGCCTTAATCATCATCTCTCTACCATGGGCTACCTGATAATAGACCTCGTTTTGAGGTGCTTTCTTTAAAATTTTGTAGACCACCCTGTCCCAACAGGTTTTGGCTACTAGGGCTCTATTAAGCTTGGATCTATCTTCCTTAGGAAGAGACTGGAATTTGCTAATGGACTCTTCAAAGCTTTCTTTGATGTCATCCAAGTATACCTTGAGCGCAACTTCATCCTTGCCCTGAGCACGTAGCTCAACTGACGAGTCCTTTCCATCCACCTTGATTGAAGCAAATGCTTTCTCACCTGCAATTTGCAGGGAAAATTTAGCATTCCCTTGAAAGGTTGTACTTTCTGCTTCGCTATACTCCTCTAGGATTACATTTGGTTTAGAAGCAATAGCATACCATACAACTCTGAATACTGCAGCAGAATCTTCGGAGCTGTACCTCTGAATCTGAGAAACCTCAGCCATTCCATTTGTCGCATTCACTTGTCTGGCCCTCCCTCAAGGACTCTTTGTTCATCTACTGGCCTCCTTAAGAAGTTTAGTTGTTGCAGTTACAACGTCTTCTTTTCTTACACCAATCGCTGCATTCATCACAATATAGCTATGAGGATAGTTATCCGTTGATGATCCATAGTTTCCTTTCTTAATAGCTCTGGGACCCGTCACTCGAGCATTATAGAGCCTTGCTCCAATTTCATTTACATCAAGATTATCCATTGTGATTGCGAATGCAACTGGATTATTCACTTCTAGAATTCGTTGGTTGATTTTTTCAGCGATATTGAGAAGATTGTCTTTAAGCAAGGCTAGGTTTTCTAACTGCTGTTTCTGCAATTCTTTGTACCTCTCGTGACCCAGTGCAAGAAGAGCTGCAAGGGTCTGTATAACCGGAGCTGCTGTCGCACGACCGGCATAAGTATCAGCAGTCCATTCAATGACCTCTTGATTTGGTGATACCACTATTGAGCCACCAATTGGGGTTAGAAAATTCTTGTCACTACTCTGTATTACTGCATCTACTCGTCCGGCATCAATTGCAGACCGAATCTGCATCATTGTATCTTGGGATTGAACTCCATAAGCATTATTGATTACAAAAGGAATATTATGATCTGAGCATAGACGGGCGATTTGTTTCACTGGGTCTGATTCTCGCGGTGGAAAGAATGTTGTTGTAGCTAGAACTGCACAAGATTTTGTATTCGTGATTCTCTTCTCAAGATCTCCAAGGTCCACACGAACTGCATCGCCTTCAATGACAGTCGGGATTTGCACTTCTTCTAATCCTGCCAAGGCAATCCCACGTTGTGGTGAAGCGTGGTCTATTCTTGGGTAAAGTACCCTTTCTATTCCAAGTTCTCTTTTTAGAGCTCCCATGACAAGTGCAATACTCATCCCTGTCGATAGGGGAATCACTAGACCCGATTTAGCATTACTAAGTCCCAATTTTCTGATGGCATCCAGAGCTGTACTATTTGCCACCTGCTGCATAAGTGATGCCCCAGCTGCTTTAGGTTGTGGAGCTGTAAGCTGACCACTTCTACCTATTCCATGATTGAAGTTTGCAGCCAGTTTACCTACAAACGGTGACGCAACTCGTGCCTCTCGCTCACCAACTCTAGCGGCCTCAGGATCTTTGTCTGTATCCATTGATGAAAGAATCTGCACCATCAATTCAATCTGAGAGTCAGATAGTGAACTCTCTGGAAATATTCGTCGATTCAAGACATCACGCACAGGAGCTAGAAGCGCATCTATTGTAGTTCGGCCCCTACGAGCCATGTTCTCTGGAATTGTCTTATCCAGAATCCTTTCGATTTCATCTTGGTCCAAAGCTATACTCCTCCTCTACAAGGCGTTCATAATATACTTCATCATCTATCATAACATCCTTGTCAAATGTTACTGAAACGACACCCCGTGTACCGAATGGAGACCTAATAATCCCGCCTGCGCCACTTACTGAGCTTACTCTAGAGTCGATAAGTGATTCAGCAACACTCTTACTGGAGGCTAATCCTTCGACAAGGACATCATCATCGCGAATTCTCTGAACTTTGCCCACTCGTATCTTTCTCTTGTTCAGGATTATTTTTTCCTTAATCTCTGAAATCCTACCTGAACCAATTATTCTCATTTG
>JABCSP010000206.1 GCA_018238825.1 Candidatus Thorarchaeota archaeon
AGGTACAGCTCAAAGAAGAAAGGTCAACCCGACTTGATTGAGAAACAAAAGGAATATGTAAGGTCCGAGCGGCAAAAGTATGAGGATCTATTGAAGAACTGGACTGCCATTAAGCTAGCAATTCAGAGAGCCAATCTTGATACATATATTGAGTATAAGGAAATTAAAATGAATCTTGCAGAAGCGATCATCTGGAAACAAGGAAGGAAAGAGATGGAGAGTCTTCTCTGGAATTCCTTCACTTCAGAAGCAGCCGACGAACAAATTGGGCAAGCTAAGATGGTTGCAGAGAAACTTGGTCTTACAGAAGCGCAGATGGTTGAAGTTAACATAGTTCCGGAACTATATTACGATGAAAGAGAGATCCAGTCCAAAAAGGAGAGTCTTTTGGAGTTCGAGGGTAGGGTTGATGCGCTCATCGATGCTGCAAACATACGGACAGTGCTCAAGCTTTAGTTGCATGTTGTTCTCAATCTATGACTGAACATCTTGGACTCCTCACAATCCTTTTCTGGAAGTTTCACTACAGAAGAGAAGGATGAGGGCACGGGTTACATGCCGATTGTGTTGATGTATCTACACCACTGTTGAGATCATTCTGTATTGAAAAATCGATTATGGTCCAAAAAAACCAAGACTTCGTTTCAAGGAGCCGAGCAAACAACAACTTAAATCTAGGAACTGTTGTAAGTAATTTGGTGGTTTGAGGTTTGCGAGTGAAAATATTAATCACCTGTGTCGTTACATTCATTGTGGTATTTTCCCTCATATCGACAGTGAATGCCACTCCAATTACTGTTGTTCTTGAAGAAACTGATGCACGACCAACACCCATCGCTTTCGGGAATCATACTCCACCTCCACCAAGTGACTTGATACCAATTGATATCTGCGTTTCAGAAACAGGCATTACATTTACTGTAAACTTTGACCCAGGTGGGGGATTCGGTGAAGATCTTCCTTGTTCCCTAATTTCATGGAATGAAAATGGTTCTATTCGATGGTCGGTAGTGTCTACACCTTCGGACACACCCCTTTTTGGTGTAGCAACTGATGGAACCTATGTTTATGCTACAGGAAATTGTGGGGATGCCCCATTCTTAGTCAAGTACGACTATCAAGGTATCAAAATCTGGAACACAACCTGGGATTCAGGAGAAGGGGCTAGGGGACTAAGTATTGCCATTGCAGATGATGGGACTATTGTTGTTGCAGGGGGATTCTACAACTATTCTCTTGATTGTTTTCTCATTGCTTTTGATATCGAAGGACAAGAACTCTGGCGCAAGATGTATCAAGAAACACCATCATTCTCATGTAACGCTAATTTCATTTACATAATCGGTAATGGATCTCTCCAAAAATACAAGACTGATGGTACTCTTGTCTGGTCAACTAACATAACGGAGGAAAGCCAGATATGTGCCAGAGGAAATTCATTGTACTCCCTGAACATTTCATTGCATTCTCAGGGAATACCAGAGCCGGGATATTATCTCGATTTGGCACGATGGGATGCGATGACCGGTGAACAGCTCTGGAAGCACGATATCAGAATATGTGATACAAATCAGCAGGAGTACAATTGCACTAGAATTGATTTTGCGATAGACCAATCAGGGTCTCTCGTGCTTTTGATGCAGATTATCGAACTAGAAAGCTGGTATCTCTCAAGAATCACAAGTAATGGAACTCTACTTTCTACCACTAATCTTCTGGATAATTCATGGTCTTCTGCACTTGTTAAGGTAGAAGAGTCGGGAGTTATTCATATTGCAGGGTCGGGATCATCGTTCGGTTTGGGGGTAGCTTTGTTTGATAGTAGTCTGATACCAGTTCCAATTCCAACAAGTTTTAATCTCGTATTTGTTGCCATCATTGTGATAGGTGTTATCGGATTGATACTGTACTTGAAGAAGAAATATCCAAGCTGATGAGTTGCAGTTTATCTGTGAAATTCGAGCTTATGTTCCAAAAACCCCTCATTCAGTAAATTCGAAATGCTTAAATCAAAATGGTGAGTAAGTTTTGAATGCCGCAATACGAAAAAACTCCGTAGTGAGTAGAAGGCGCGCTAATTTTTGCGAAAGACTTATAAGTAAAAACGCTAATTACTATATAAGTGTGTTGCTAACGGTCACACACTTGCGGAATCTGAACGGGGAATTAACAACGTTTTCTATAATGGAAATCTGCGCCACAATTCCATGACTACTGTCGATTAAGTCATACAAGACTTACTCGATTTTGACTTCACAACCCCATGACAGATGATGAGAGGAGAGTTGGAAAAATATGTCATCGCGGAGTGACAAGAAACAAAAAAAGGGAAAGGACACCGGTTTTACTTGCCCCGAATGTGGGTCTAAAGAAGTTGTTCAAGACCTTGAAAAAGGAGAACGGATCTGTTCATCCTGCGGACTTGTTGTTTCAGAACACCGCATTGACCACGGCCCAGAATGGCGAGCTTTTACTGCGGATGAAAAAGACGCTCGTTCTAGAGCTGGGGCACCCACAAATTATGCTATACATGATAAAGGTCTAAGCACAATGATTGATTGGCGAGACCACGACTCTCAAGGCAAAAGATTCTCAGCAAAGAAACGTTCAGAAATTTACCGATTACGAAAATGGCAGATACGGACACGAGTTCATTCTTCAGTGGATAGGAATCTTGCTCAGGCAATGTCGGAGCTAGATCGCCTCTCATCACAGCTTGGACTCACGAAAAGTATCAAGGAACTGGCCGCATTACTTTACAGAAAACTAATCGTTCGCCGACTTGCACGGAGTAGGTCAATCGACGCGATGGTTGGAGCATCCATCTATGCCGCATGTAGGCTTAGAAAAGCACCACGCTCCCTGGAAGAAATTGCTAGGCACAGCAGAGTGAATAGGAAGAAGATTGGGCAACACTATCGGCTACTCGTCGAAAAGTTGCAGATACGAATGCCGATTTCCGACCCTGCAAATTACGTACCCAGATTCATTACAGAGCTCGGCTTGCCAGGTATTGTACAACAGAAGGTCATAGAAATCCTTGAGATGGCTAAGACCAACAGGACATTGATCACAGGCAGGGACCCACGGGGACTTGCAGCAGCAGCAATTTACATCGCCAGTATCCTTACTGACCACAGAGTCACCCAACGAGACATAGCAATGGCAGCTGGTGTAACAGAAGTGACAGTGAGAAATCGATACAAGGAACTCGTTCAGAAACTAGAAATCACAATGGCGCCATGATATTAAGATTGAATAAAAAACATTGCAACCACCACCACCGAGGGACCCTGAGCCCTCTAATGACTCAGGCCGACTGGAGGGAACAAGTTCAGAAATGTCAACCAATACACTAGAAGAGAGAAGAGACGGAATAGGAATTACTGAAGACGCCCCAAAGAGCTCGTGCTCCGAATGTGGAAGTATCGAGATCGTAAGGGATAACGAAAAGGGAGAGATCATCTGCGCTGGCTGCGGGCTTGTCCTATCCGACCACCGTATTGACCACGGTCCGGAATGGCGTGCGTTCACATCAGCAGAAAGAGACTCTCGTGCAAGAACTGGAGCTCCGGCATCATATGCAATTCACGACAAGGGCCTATCAACTATGATAGATTGGCGTGACCGCGACAGTAAGGGAGGCTCATTCAATGCAAGACAAAGAGCGCAAATCTTCCGGCTACGCAAGTGGCAGATAAGAACTCGCGTTCACTCATCCCTCGATCGTAACCTTGCTCAGGCTATGACCGAGATTGATCGGCTGTCATCACAACTCAGCCTATCACCATCGCTCAAGGAGCATGCAGCTCGAATGTATCGAAAACTGATTGCTGGAAGGTTATGGCGAAGTAGAAGCATCGATGCCACTGCCGCTGCCGCGATTTATGCAGCATGCAGACATAGAGGCTCACCACGATCGATTGAAGAGATTGCTGACCACTCGAGAGAGGACAAGAAGAAGATCTCTGCACACTACCGTATGTTGGTCACGAAACTAAAGATTCGCATGCCCATCTCCTCACCACAGATGTACGTGCCTAGATTCATCTCGGAGCTTGGTCTCCCAAGAGATGTACAACGAACGACAATTGACATTCTTACGAGGGCTAAGGAAGTACGTGGGTTAGTGACTGGCAGAGACCCTAGAGGTCTAGCAGCAGCCGCGATTTATGTCGCAGCAATCATGAACGACTGCAGGGTGACACAGAGGCAGATCTCCAAGGTAAGTGGAGTAACCGAAGTTACCATTCGAAACAGGTACAAGGAGATCGTGGCCAAGCTTGGCTTGACCATGCAGACTCCTGCGCAAGTATCAGTAGCAGCATAGATTCTATGCTCTATGGCCGCGAGCGATTGCGGCCACTTTCTTTTCTTTTGATTTTAACCAGCCGGTAGAAATCCGTGTGATTTTTAATCAAATTTGTTGAGTATTATGATGTACCTAGGGGTGGGTATTATGTCGAGGACAATCGAAGAAATTCTAAGTCTGATTGATGAAGGAAATACGGAATTTTACATTGATGAAGAGGACTTCAGGGTCCTACTTGGTCATCCAGAGTTGATTAAGCAGTCTAATGTAATTACTCAGATGCGTGGATTTCTTGAGAATGTGCGAGAACTCAGTCGAGATATGATTAACGAGCTTGTAAAGAATGCGGAGTGGTTAGATGCTTCAGAACTACAAAGTCATCTTGGTTGGGGACTTTCATATTTCTTCTGGAACTTCAGAAACTTCCCAGATTTTCAGGAGGAGTATGCTAAGAATCCCGAGATAGTTAATATCATTCCCTTAGCAATTCGTTTTACACCATCCCATGACTTCGATTTATT
>JABCSP010000207.1 GCA_018238825.1 Candidatus Thorarchaeota archaeon
ACTAAGATGCTTCAGTTCCGAGCGTTCCCAATCTGGAATTGACTCCAGATCCACATGGGGTATTAGCCCATGTGAGGAAGTCCCATTAGGGCACCCGCGGATCAAAGACTTCATGCGTCTACCCGCGGCATATCGCTGCTTGTCACGCCCTTCTTCAGCTAGCCAACCAAGTCATCCACCACTGACCGTATAGCGAATTTGCGGACCTAGTCATGTGTTGACACAGTATTACCTGTTGTCCACAAAAATGTGTGAACATGATTGTATTAATTTGACCAATCATGCCAAGGAGTTTCGTAATAATAACGTTAAAACGTTAGGTCATTTGTTTCCTTTCCTTAAGTTTTTTCGATCAGTGTACTTCCATCCTCTGCAATCATTGCATCTGTTCCCATTGGTGCACGGCACCGAAACTTATGCAGTGACGGTCCTTCATCGAGAATGACTCCAATCTAATGGCCTGGTCCCGATGAACCTTCATTCAGTGAAATACATCTCTGAACTCTGGACCTAACTTTGCACTACACTGAAATTTCAGTGAGCGCTCAGCCAGCCTAAAGGGCTGGTGATTTAAAGCTTGCTATGCGTCGAGGGTAGTTCTGTTACCAGTCTACCAGAAACAGTCATCGGCGACCCTTTCATAGCCACCGGACAATACTTTTCTGCTCAACGAAAGCAAGCCATCCCTGCAGAATTTCTAGATAAACCTTCCGTCACATGCACAGCCTATATCACTAAAGAATGAGGTTCTAACTAGTTTTACTGAACTTATTTGGAAGAAAGAACACTATTTTGATGTTCTATAAGCTTGTCAATTCCCTTTGATGCTAAATCAAGCATATCATCCAAGATTCTGCGCTTGAAAGTGGCACCCTCTGCAGTACCTTGCACTTCAACGAACTCGTCATCAAGCATTACAATATTCATATCAACATCAGCACTGGAGTCCTCAATGTAATTAAGATCTAACAAGAGCTCATCCTTAATCAGACCTACACTCACTGCTGCAACATTACCTAGAATCGGACGCTCGCCAATCATATCCATGTTTACCATAAAATCAAGAGCATCACAGAGTGCAACGAATGCACCTGTAATAGAGGCAGTCCTTGTTCCACCGTCTGCCTGAATAACATCACAATCAATTTTGATAGTATTTTCACCCAGCCGCTTCATATCAACAGCAGCCCGCAATGACCTACCAATAAGACGCTGAATCTCTTGTGTTCTCCCACTTACTTTGTAACGTTTCATTCGCTCATTAGTTGAACGAGGAAGCATTCCATACTCTGCTGTAACCCAGCCCCGCCCACTACCATTGAGCCAACCAGGAACACCTTCTTCCACAGTAGCGGTACAAATTACTTTGGTTTCACCGGTGGAAACCAATACTGAGCCTTCAGGATGTTTAAGATATCCCTTAGCAAATTCTACAGGTCTCAGCTCATCATTGCTTCTACCATCAACTCGGGGCATGTAAATTCCTCTGATTGCCGAGAAGTAATTCGAGTATTAATTAGTGTCGGGCGATGTCTTAGATAGCTTTATTGATAATGGCGGGGGTAGTAAGATATTAGCCGTTTGAATCTGAATTAGGGGAATCAATGAAGAAATGACTGATATTCATCGCCGCTTTAACACTGCCCTTGACGATACTGTTGCAGAATGGAAACAGCATACCAATGTAAAAGGTATCTTTGTCTACGGTTCATTCGTTAAGGGTACAATCACAGCTAGTTCTGACCTTGATATAGGAATTATCTGGGATGGTGACGAAGCCCCTGTACGGCTTATGTCCACTCATAAAGAAGTTATCATTGATATGGTCTTTATGACCATCAGTGAAGTGGAGACAGTCATAGATGGCACCGCAAAAGACGTTTTCAAAATATCAGAAGTAGTGAATAGACTGCGAACATCCCAGGTACTACATGATACTGATCAAATGTTGAAAAAATGGCAAAATAGCGTCCAACAATTTGTGTGGTCTGATGATGTCATCAATGATGTGAAGAATCGAGCATTGGAGGAACTCTCACGTGCAAAGAAATTCTTGGATGCTGAAGATTACGAAAGCGCAATCTACGAAGTAAGGGACGGCCTTCTTTATCTTGGTCGAGTCATTCTAATGACGAACAACATCTTCACTCTGCTTAGACCAGCTGAAGTACTTACAGAAATTCGGATGCTTGATCCAATCACCTACAAACTCTTCCTTCGTACATTCAAACTCAAGGGAATGAATGAACCAAAGTTGCTCAAAATTCTTGAAGAAATGAAGGACTGGCTTGATAAAACTGAGAAACGCCTTGAAGAAATAGCTTCGGATAGTATAGTTATTGAAGCCACAGGGTTACTCGCTCAGGCTCAAAGACAGCACCTTGGATCTCAAGGTCTCACTTATGCTGGTGATTATGAACTTGCTGTACTAGAGATGCGTCAAGCTGCTTCCACGTTAGGAAGAGCTATGGTAGCTATGAAGGGGCAAACTACCGAAGATGTTGCATTCATACCAAATCTGAGGGTAAGCGAGCAAGAATTCTTCACCCTAGTTCTTGTTGAACACGGAGCCTATGATATTCAACCAGCAGAAATCAATCGGATAATTAGTGAGGCCCAGTTTCTTGCCCACCGCATCTAATCTCAAAATATATTGAGATAGATTGATTAGACATACTTGTAGAGTATGCTTAGTGATCCCTATGCCTGAAACTAAGGCGATATTTCTCAAATTATCAAGTGTTCCATTGACTCGAGAGAAACAGATACCACTCCAAGAGGAGTTCTCTCGATATGGATTAGCTACTAATTGGGTAATGAAGATACTATTGAAGGGGCACCTAACAAAGCGGGGGGAAATCTTGGATGCCATTCAGGATGATTTCTCTAAGCAATTTGATAATAGACGGACCTATCTGAATGATATCTTGAGGTCTGCAACTGCAGAGATTGAACGTCATAGAAAACTAGCAATGACTGTTAGAAGTATGAGGGATAAGACGCCATTCTTCAAATCGGGAAGGATAATATTCTCGCAACCGATTGTGAAGATTTCAGAAAAGGCCTTGATTCTAACTTTAACAGACCTTACAAGGATACCAATACCCTATGACAAGTTTAGTAGAAATCAAAATGCCGAAAAGATATCTACAATATTGAAGGGAGAATCCATTAAAGTGGATGTAGATGGTAAAATGCCTACAAATAGGAGATATGGCCGTATACGTATGAAATGGAATAGTGCGGGTTTTCTGATAATTGACATTAAAGCGAATTTGCCGATTTAGGAGATGCTCCATGAGGTTATCGCGCCTGAAAAATCTGCAGAATATACTACTTCATCCTTTGGGCCCCACTCAACAGCAGTAATTCCTGTTAGCAAATTACCTGAGGCTATCTCTTTGTAACTATTCAATGACCATAGACGAAATGTTCTGTCCCAACTACCTGATACCAATCTATCCCCATCAGAGTCAATAGAGAGAGATTCAACCACATCCGTGTGCCCATTAATTTGTTTAATCTGTGAAGTGTCCTCTGAATCAATCACCAAGATTTTTCCACTCTGCATTCCAAGAACAACTTTTGACCCATCCTGAGTTGAAGCAACAGATCGAATACGTTCATTCTGAGTAACTAACTGAGTTTCTAATTCATAGGAGCTCATATTCCAGATTTTACATTCTCCATCCCACGAACTAGTTGCAAGCTTGGTTTCATCCTCAATGATGGCAAGACCAGAAATATCTGATTTATGAGCCTGAATATTTCTAAGATTCTTCATGGTACTTAATGAAAATATCTTGATTTTACCATCACGAGCTCCTGAAACACCTTTTCCGAGCTCTAGTGACACTGCCAGTGTCTTCACCTCAGATCCATGTTTCAGGATAAGCGGTTTACCTTTTTCCTTACTATCCCAGAGGCGAGTTGTTGCGTCCCAACTACAAGAAAGAACTTGAAATCTATCACGAACAAAGGACACACCTGTGATTTTTCCATCATGCCCATCAATTGTCTGTTTCAGCTTCCCTGTCCGTGTATCAACGATGAAGATGGTAGATTCTGTATTCCCACACACAACAAACTTGCCTTTGGAATCGGTGGATAAACATGTGAGTGGAGAAGAGAGCCCGCTGTTTTGTCTAAATAGAAATGTCTTCTCCAATCTGATTCACCAGAATTCAATATTCAATTGATAATATATTTGACTGCTGTTTAAAAGCTTGTAGCATTTAGTTATCGTTTCTTCTTTAGTTGATAGAGTACAATGATGATGACGAGTACAATGACAACCAGTGTTCCATAGAGAAAGTATGGTGTATCAGGAATAAATGTACCATTTTCAGTATCATAACCAACGACAAAAACTTCCAAAACTTCCCCTACAATCTCTAGACTCTCCGCACTGCATTTGTCAGGTGTATCCTCCAGAGTGTGCCAATAAGATGGAAATGGAACTTGAATTATATCCACTGCGGGTATACCTACATCCAGAAATGGTTTATGGTCATCATAGACACTCCCTCCGGGACTATCTACGAAAGTGCTACTATATCCTAGATCATCAGCTAATGACCAAATGACATCTTGTAATGAACTATACGGGGGTTTAAAATTTGGGTAGTGTACTAACTTTCGTGACCTAACACAATTTTCCATCTTTTATGCACTCTACTGATGGTGATTTTGAATGACACATCAAAATTATGTAAAATCGCCATCAAGCCCGATGATTGTTATTCAACGTCACGGTTTATGGGACACTACCTAAGGTTCCAGCTTCACATCGTACCGCGGCACCCCGATTTTCAAGATT
>JABCSP010000208.1 GCA_018238825.1 Candidatus Thorarchaeota archaeon
CAAGATTACTGGACCCGGCTGGTAGCACGAATGGAGAAGTTACCACATCATCAGGTAATACTGTTTCAGAAGTGACCATGGTGCTTTGTGTCGGCAGCAGAGACCTAGATGCCGCTGAATACTGTTCTCAAGCTTGTTGCACTTACAGCTTAAAACATGCTGACATGCTCCGTGATCTGGGAATTGATGTCACCATTTGTTACATGGATTTACGAGTGCCTAAGTCAAGCGAACACTATCTAACGCTCGCAAGAGAGAAGGGTGTCAAATTTCTAAGAGGCAAACCTGACAGTGTGGTTGTAAGAAACGGTAAGCCCATGACAATTGTTGAAGACACACAGTCCCAAAAACGGATGGAGATAAAATCAGACCTCGTTGTGCTTGCATCACCACTCGCCCCCCTTGCAGAACAGAATGATGCGCTTAGCGAATTCATAGGCGAGTATGGATTTATTTCAAGAGTGGCTAAGGAAGGACGTGTTTATGCTTGTGGTACTGCTACAGGACCCACAGACATACCTACTAGCATCGCGGAGGCTAATGCCATCGCGCTACAAGTGTATACAGATTTGGAGGGTGGTGTTTAGATGAAGAAACTATTCCTATGTACCTGCAATAAGACGCTCAACAAGTGGCTAGATTATGCACGCATTGAGAAGGAGATGGGTAGTACTTTCGATGCTATCCACATTCATGATGCACTCTGTCTAGAAGAAGGACTCACATTTCTTGACTCGGAGGTTTCTGCGGAAGACTCTGTAGTAATTGGAGCCTGTACGTCTCAAATCATTGGCGCACCAATGTCAAAACGACTCAAGTGTGAACATATTTCATATGTACCTCTCAGAGAGCAAGTTGCGTGGGTTCATAAGGATGACCAAAAGGGTGCCTCAAGCAAGGCTTCAGTTTTACTTCATGATGCTGCGATTCAAGTTGATTACATGGACCCACAAACAATTGTGGAAACCGATATTGAGAAGAAGGTTCTAATCATTGGCGGTTGTATTGCGGGCCTTAAGGCAGCAAGTGACCTCCTTAAGCTGGGAGTAGAAGTAATGCTACTTGAGCCATCTGAATGGAGTCGCAAAAGCTATGAAGAAATGAACCAGTTCATGGCTGAAAGTAGCAACCTCAAAAATGCTATCCGCGACTTAGTTTTATCCTCGAAAAAAGCAAAGACGGTTCGTGGAAAAATAACAGAACTTAGTGGTAATGCAGGCTTGTATCAAATATCATTAAAGCATGATTCTGGAAAGGATGAGAGTAATCTTGTCGGCTCGATAATTGTGGCAACTAACGCTGAGCATTCTCCACCCCCCATTGCAAAAATGTGTCGCTATGGAAAGTCAGATCGAACACTATTGATTACCGAATTACCAACTCTCATTGCAAAGCAAGCGGCGAAGGATACAAAGACCATTTTCGTAGCAGTAGACCCATCCTATCAACTTAGTACGGTTGAAGGTAGCTATCTTCTTCGAACAGTTACTCAAGCAGCAGAGAAAGGCAACACCGTTATTCTAGCTCATTCTGACATTAGCACAAAGGATGAGAACCTATACAGAGCAGCTAGAAAAGCAGGTGTCATCTTTGTGAGAGGATCATTGGAGAAAGTAAAAGACTCGAAGAAGGGTATGGTGTGTCGCTTGGAGAACACTCTAGAGTCTCAAGTCAGAGAGTTTACCGTAGATTACTTGGTGCTTCAAACACAACTCAAACCTTCGCGTAGTACTGGACAACTTGCTAACGTACTTGGTTTGGAGCTAGATCAGAATGGTTTCATTAAGACCCGTTACTCGAAGATGAAACCTGTTCAGACTTCAAAACGCGGAATCTTCATTGCAGGCAGTGCAAAAACACCCATGAATCTGAATGATACTTTGGCATCATCTACAAATGCTGCCCTAGAGGTATTCAAGAATATACTTGCCAAAGGAAAACGCAAGGGGTGGATTCCTGTTGTTGACGAGGACCAATGTGATGTCTGTGAAGCATGTATAGAGGCCTGTCCGAATGACGCATTGAGGTTAGTGAATGGAAAAATTACTCACATCCCAATGCACTGTGAATTCTGTGGCATATGTGTATCTGCATGTCCCACTCGAGCAATTGAGTTTCAATCCCACAGCAGAGAGAGCTGGCTAGTTAGACTTGAAGCAATCGCTAAGAATCACATTAGGCTTGAAGGTAAGAAACCCTTCTCGCTAGTTTATGCGTGTAGTGAATGTGCAAATGCCTCGATTGATCAAGCTGGTTTCACAGGGAAAGGATACCCAACAGGCAGTTACGTTATTCAATTCCCATGTGCTGGGATGGTATCACCAATAGAGATTCTGAAAGGCCTAGCAGAGGGAGCAGAACAAGTCATAGTTGCTCATTGTCCACCAGGTGGTTGTCACCATCAAACGGGAGACCACTTGGCGCAACTTGTCGTAAAGTTCACGCAAGACATGTTGACAAGTATAGGTCAAGATCCCAGTCGCGTAAAAGCGACGTACATGATTGCAGCGTTACCAAACAAGATGCAGGAGGAGGTGGCCCACCGTGGATAAGCGAATTAAACTGCTGGATTCAATCCGGGCTATAGCTGTTAAGACACCTACAAGTGATGTAGAAGTTCCAGAATCCGTTGTAGGCTTCGGAACAATCGAATACAAAGCGCAAACATGCAGTGCCTGTAAGAAGTGCATCCTTGCCTGTGAGCCTGCAGCACTGGACATTGAACAGACTCTGAATATGCCGGATTACTTGGAAGCATCTATTCCCGCAGACGGTTTCAGATCGAAGAATCGGGAGACCCTTGTAACCCTATTACAGAATCTCAGGCAAGATAGTGACACTGGAGAAGTGCAGGCCATATCTGTGCCTACTGGACTTCCAGGTTACGGTTCAATAGCTTGGAGTGCAGAACAGTGTATCGCTTGCGACAAATGCATTGAGGCATGTCCTGAAGATTGTCTAACTTCAACTAAGATATACAAATTACCTGAGATAATTGGAACTGTTGAATCCCCTCCGCCAGTTACTACACCGAAAGATTGGGAACCATTCATCGTATGCTTTGTTTGCTGGGAGTGCTCACATGCAGCCGCAGACCTTGCAGGTTTAATGCACTTACATTACCCTGCAACAATCAGAACAGTTCGACTTCCATGCAGTGGAGCACTTGAGCCAGCCCATATAATGACTGCTCTGGAGAATGGAGCAGATGGTGTATTGGTTACTGGTTGTCTATTATCGGAGTGCCACTATGGCGGAGATAGTCCGAAAGCTGGTAACTTCATGCAATATGATTTTGTTAAGTTTTGGTCGGATATTTTTGAAGAGATTGGTATAGGTGGTCGACTCTACATCGATTTTGCATCAGCTGCGATGGGTATCAAATTTGCAGAGATTGTAGAGGATTTCACCGAGAATCTATACAAACTTGGACCTAGTCCAATTCCTAAGAAGCCGGAGGTGCAGGAATAAATGCCAAAGAAAAGTAGTAAAAAGAAGCCAGAGGATCGTATTGGAGTCTTCGTTTGTTCATGCGGTTCAAACATTGGAGGCGTTATTGATGTTGACAAACTTGCTCAGGACTTCGAAGACTATCCTGGTGTGGTTTATTCAACATGGAATATGTTCACTTGCTCAACAGAAGGACAGGTCAGAATTGCAGACACAATCGAAGAGCAAAACCTTACTGGTGTAGTGATTGCATCGTGTACACCAAAACTACATGAAGAGCTATTTCGCGATATCATCGAGGAGAAAGGTCTCAATCGATTCAGATTAGCACAGGCTAATATCCGAGAACATGTTACATGGGTACATGGCGACAAACCTGAGAAAGCTCAGAAACTTTCTTACGAACTCATCGCAGGTGCGGTAGAAAGAGCCAAACTACTCGAGGATATTGGATTTGAAGATTACCCCGTAGAGAAGAATGCAATGGTTGTGGGTGCTGGAATTGCTGGAATACAGACAGCATTGGATTTGGCTGAGAAAGGTATTCATGTTTCCCTGATTGAACGAAATGTATCTATTGGGGGTTACATGGCTAAACTGGAGAAGACCTTCCCGACACTCGATTGTTCAATGTGCATCCTTTCTCCAAAACTAAACGCTGTTGGTAGAAACAAGAACATAGACATCTACACCTGTACCGAAGTTGCGGAGGTTGAGAGGGATTACGGTAACTTCAAAGTCAAGCTGACTAAAAATCCGCGATATATTGACCTTGACAAATGCAACGATTGCGGTGAATGTCTCAAAGTCTGCCCAGTTCTTACACCTAAGCATCACGATCTTGGTATGTCGCAACGCACTGCTATCTACAAGCCATTTCCACAGGCAGTACCTGGTGCAGTATCAATTGAGAAGCTAGGTCATGCCGCATGTAAAATTACATGTCCTGCACATGTGAGTTGTCAGGGTTTTATCACCCTCACAAAAGAAGGCAAGTACAAAGAGGCTCTCAAACTAGTTAGAGATGCAATACCTTTCCCTGGTGCCCTTGGTCGCGTTTGTCCAGCACTTTGCGAAGATGAATGTGAGAGAGGTACGTTTGACAAGAGTGTGAGCATCAGGAATGTTCACAGGTGGCTTCATGATCATGAACTCGAAACTGGAGAAATAGCACCTGTTGAAAATGTAATTGATAAGAAAGAGAAGGTGGCTGTGATTGGTGCGGGACCTGCAGGAATCGCATGTGCACTATACTTGGCAAGAGAAGGTTACCCTGTCACGGTCTTTGAAGAGCGAGCAGAAGCAGGTGGATTGCTCAGGTGGGGTATTCCTAAACATCGCCTCCCTCGTGATATTATCA
>JABCSP010000209.1 GCA_018238825.1 Candidatus Thorarchaeota archaeon
AGGTCACGACGAAGCGCTCCACCACGCCTTCTCTTGAGAGGACATAGAGTTACCTTACAGATCCCCTTCCTCTCACCCAGTGGAACAGTGAGCTCATCAGTCTTTGGAGAGCGTGAGTATACTACTAAAGCTGGGGTTGACAGGGGACTTCGTGCTCCAGTTGCCTTGTCTGTAGAGAAAGAACAATCCTTTGAGGACCTTCTTATCACGGTGGGGCATCTGGTGGAAAAGCGAGAAAGAATCAGAAAACATGCTTACACACTCATCTCGGAAGTAACATTGAAGAAGAACAACTGGGACAAGAAACGGTCAGGACAGTCATATCCAACGCAGGTCCATCGTAATGATAGACACATCACAGCGTTGTGGAGAAAGGTTCGTCGTCTTGACCGCGAGATTGCCCGTCAGGTGGCCTCTAGAACTGTGTGGTTCTGCGAGGAGCACCGGGTGAAGAAGTTGTTCTTTGAAGACCTACGGAGCTATCAGGCTCATGCCGGGTCCAAAGACCTGTCATATAATCTATCCTCTAATCTGTGGGGAAAGATCATCGACACCGTTCGCTATATGCGGGAGTCTCTCGGTCATAGTAAGTATAGCGTATGGACAGTGAACCCACGATATACCTCTCAAACATGCCATGTGTGTGGGGAGAGAGGTGTGCGAGTAGAGAATGAAACCTCCACCACTAAGAGGAAAGGTGGAGAGTACTTCTACTGTGGGAAGTGCGAAGAGCACTTTCATGCTGACATCAATGCAGCACGGAACATCATTCATGTTCAAGATTCCAGTGTCGTTCCTGGAAGGACAAAGGACTCACGTCCAAGATTGTCCACTTTACAATGAACGTCACTTGGAATCACTTACTGTAGATCTCTTTGATGTTGAGAAGACTCCTCTTGCTGGTGAGGTAGCATGGAGCAGTGCACTTCAGACGTTATTGAAGATGAGAGAGATTGATGACGATAATGTCGCATCAAAAGACGATTCGGAAAGTGCCATAATTGGACTTGACGAGCTTAGAGGAGAAGCTGTTCTCGCCCCCGGTAGTAAGTCAATACTCTATTGTTCACTTAGCCTGTAAGGTACAGAAAAAAAAAAGGAGCTGTGCGTTTACATGCACAGCTCAAGGAGAACTACTCTTTGCGCAAAGCATCAACGGGATCAAGCTTGGATGCTCTCCAGGCAGGGTAGAGTGCAAAGACCACACTGACCACGACTCCAAAGAACATTGCCCAGAGCGCTAATTCTGGTGTTAGTATTGGTGTGATTGTGCCGAAGCTCAAATCAGATGGGGTTCTACCGCCCATGGTAAAGCCACCACCTAATAGTCCGGAGAACAAATTGGCTAAGAGTGCGCCAGCAGCAATACCAACTACTCCACCAATGACTCCAATGAGGAGTGCTTCGGTCAGGAAGATACCCATCACTGTGCGACCCTTTGCACCGAGTGCTTTTAGAATACCAATCTCGCGGGTTCGTTCCATTAATGAAACGATCATGATGTTCATGATACCAACACCAGCAACAAGAAGGGATATTCCAGCAATGCCAGTAAGTAGGAGTTCGATTGTCCCAAGCATTGTAGTCATGGTATCAAGAAGTGAAGTCATTGATGTTACTGTTGCTTCGTAATCAAACAGTGCTTCAATATCAAGAGTAACCGCATTAATAGTAGCTTCATTATCAGACACAAGCTGAACTACAATTGACTTGACCTCATCTGACTCGAAGAAATCTACCGCAGTATCTAGTGTGAGATAGACTCCAGAATCACTTGGGCCTACACCAAAGCTACTGCCACCAACCTCAGCCAGTACTCCAACTACAGTTAGTGTGACGTTTTTCTCAGTGGGAAGACCAGCATTGATCGTCACTGTTAGACTGTCGCCGATGTCAACAAAGTATGTTCCATTGTTCCATGGATCATAGAGTGATTGACCAATAATCACACTATCGTTAGCTGGTTCTTCAGGAATCGCTCCAAGTTCAGCAACGAATGTTGTGCTATAGAGAGCAGCAAACTCTGTATAGTTCACTCCAGTTACTTCGGCTGTCGTACTCGTCAAATCAGATTCAATAGTAGCCCGACTTGATACAAGTGGTGTAGCAAAAATGACCCCATCTACCGTTTCAATAGATTCTGAGTCGTTCGTGTACATTGTGAAATCAGAGGGTTCTACTCCACCACCAGGCACTTGCATCGGATTTTGAGCAGATACGATTAAAGTATCAGTTGAGAATCCATCTTGAAACTGATCCGTGATTGAAACCTCGAATCCTTGTGTGAAGGAAAGGAGGGCTACAATCGCCGCAATCCCGATTACTATACCAAGTGTTGTTAATCCAGAACGCAGTTTTCTTAGTCGAATGGCACTAAAAGAGTAACCAAGTGTATCTTTAAATTTCAATTATTATTCACCTCATCAGAATCAATTTGTCCATCAACAAGGCGAATCTTTCGACGAGCCCTACTACTTACATCAGGATCATGGGTCACAACTATGACCGTCATTCCAAGTTCCTGGTTTACAGTGTCAACAAGGTCCATTATCTCTCCAGCTGTGACGCTATCGAGGTTTCCTGTTGGCTCGTCCATTAAAAGGAACGAGGGGTCGGTTACGAGAGCTCGAGCGACTGCGACACGTTGTCTTTCGCCTCCCGAAAGTTCCGAAGGTTTGTGATGCATTCTGTCACCAAGCCCCACCTTCTCAAGCATCTGCTCAGCCTTAGCGCGTCGCTCCTCAGCAGGAACTCCTGCAATTGTTAGAGGAAGTTCTACATTTCCTATCGCGTCAAGACGGCTAATGAGGTTGAAGAACTGAAAGACGAAACCAACGCGTTGCCTTAGCTCAGCAAGCTGATTATCATTGAGCGTACCTACCTCAGTACCTCGTATCGCGAGAGTACCTTCCGAAGGACGGTCAAGAGCTCCTATCATATTGAGGAGTGTCGATTTTCCTGACCCAGACGGACCAAGCACTGAAACAAACTCCCCAGCATTCACCTGAAAAGACACACCACGCAATGCGTGTACTGGGATTGAACCCAGCTGGTATGTCCTTTTCAGATCTTGTACTTCTAAAACTGTATTTGTATTCATTATAGTCAACGAGGATAACAATGAGATTTACTATATAGGGTTAGGCCGAGAATAAACCAAGAATTCACCCAAATCTTTCCCAAATTGCTCAATAGTGAATAACTTCTTATTAGGTCAAATTGAGGAACTAAAGGAGTCAGATGAAAACAAAGAGGCTCATCTGGTGGCTGCTTGCAGGTTCCAGAGGTGGAGTTAATCGAGCACGAATTATACTAACTCTACATGATATGCCGTCTAATGCAAATCAACTGGCAGAACATCTGAATCTTGACTACAAGACAATTAGACATCATCTAGACATTCTAGTGAAACATGAGGCGATTGTTCCGCAGGGGGAGGGGTATGGAATAGTCTATTTTGTATCGGATGATATTGAGGCAAACTTCGATGATTTCCGTCAAATTTGGGTCAAAATTGGGGAAAAGTGAATATAAGGAAAAGAGAAAGGAGAGATGTATCACAATGGAAAAAAGAACTCTTATCGCGGTGTACATAGTTTCAGTTTTACTAGCAATCATCATCGGCCATATTCTGTCTGGAATATTAATTGCGAACTTCACAGGATCTGAATTCCCATTTGAGATACCTCCAGAACACTTGCCAGCTCTGAATTATATGATATATCTCAAGACTGTGGTTTCTTCTGTAAATTTCACTCTCATCATCCTCTTACTGGGGATTTATGTTGACCTTTACAGGAAAATCAAGACTAACTTCACAGCTGGACTTCTGCTGTTGATTATGGTCCTTCTCATGAATACCCTGACTTCAAATCCACTCGTATTTCTCAGGTTCGGTTTTCCAGTCTTCGGCATTGGCATTGGGTTCATTGTCCCGGACATATTCACTGCAATTGCACTGACTGTACTTTTCTATCTCAGCCTTGAGTAACATATCAGGACCAACTAAGCAAGAGCTTCATCCAGATCAGCAAGGAACTTCTCCTCGTCCTCTGCAAGTCGTGCCTTGATAGCTTTCCATGTTGTAGAGCAATTTTTGTATTTGGTACCTACGAGCTCATGTATCTTCATGTCAATTTCACGCTTGTTCTCAGGAGTGGGCTCAATTCCAATCTGTGTGAAAATCAGCTTCATGTGTCTGAAATAGCAGGTCATCGGGTTCACCTAATTCTCCTGAGGAGAGATTCTCTATCAAACTTTCGCACTCGTGAAATTCTAGTGAATATCACATATCTTAGATTCATTCATACTATTTTATGACTCCAAACGCTAGTTCTTTTTGACACCAAAACCAATGATGTAGTTGCATTTCTTGCAGACATATGCGTAGTTCTTAGGGGGATACAAATTGAGTTCCACTTGCTCGATATCATTAGTCGTAAGGAAACTATCACATTTAGGGCATTTTCCAACATCCATTAGAAACAACTCACTGATTCTTTGTTCTAACTTGAGAGCATAAATAGATTGAGTGAATCTTTTTGTACAGAGTTTTTGTGAGGGGAGTGAAAATTAAGTATAACTGCTCTAAGTCATCTTTTTTATAGTTAAGTTTGCAATAGCGAACTGTTGGTGGCACTATTTTGAAATACAGAAAAGTTGGAAAGAGCGGTCTTAAGATAAGTGAAATTTCCTTGGGTTCATGGTTGACCTATGGAGGAACTGTAGAAAATCAGATTGCAAAAGAATGCATGACCACAGCAGTTGAGAACGGAATCAATTTCATTGATTG
>JABCSP010000210.1 GCA_018238825.1 Candidatus Thorarchaeota archaeon
GGCAATATTTCCTTGGTTCATAGTTTTGACATTACTGAAGTTCCTGACACTGAACCACCTGAGATAAGCAATGTTGATGCTCAACCAGATCCGCAGGTCACTGGTGGTTACGTCAACATTACCTGTGATGTTACTGACAATGATGCTGTTGATGAGGTCTGGGTTGATATCACATATCCAGATGCCACTTCACATAATTTCTCTATGATCCCGGGTAGTTATTATTTCAATCAAATGTATTCCCAGGTAGGGATCTATGATTATTTCATCTGGGCAAATGACACCAGCGATAATGGCAATATTTCCTTGGTTCATAGTTTTGAAATTACTGAAGTTCCTGACACTGAATCACCTGAGATAAACAATGTTGATGCTCAACCAGATCCGCAGGTCACTGGTGCAAAAGACTTTGGTGCGATGCTCGCCCATGCTTGGGAAACCTCGCCATCGTTCATATGTAGTAACGATGACTACATCTATTGCCTTTTCCCAGCCGACGACACGAAAGAGAAGTGGGTTGAGGCATCACTTACATTTCCGGATGGTTCCTTAGATAAAAAGGAGATTGATTCTACAAGGGCAATAGCGCTCTTGGTTGAAGAGTTGAAAGTACTACCAACCTATGGTGTCAGTACAATTGTTACAACAAAGGCCCAACTCGATGAAGTTGCAGGTCGATTAGGCACTCTGACATGAGTCGTTGATTGGTTAATTAGGTCGGACCTGTCTATGTAGTGGATGGAGCAAATAATGCCAGAACTACTTGTTACTTGTCTATCGTGCGGGCTTGAAGTCCCAGAAGGAAAGTTTTGCAAACTCTGCGGAGAACCACTTCCACAGAGGGAGATAGAAAATCCAATAGAACAAGACCTTGATTTTTCAGAAGAAATTCAGGAGATTGAGCCGGCTTCTTTACCACACTTTGATGTGACTATTGAAAATATGTACTCTGATGCCGCTGCAATTCTATTGGCACATGCTGAACTCGTTGTGATTGATAAAGAACTAGACAGGGTAATCGAAAAAACAAAAGCAACAAGACAAGCATTGCAGCTAAAACAGGCAGATAAGACTGTTCTAACTGCTCGTGCTGAAGCCCTACGTGCAGAGTTTGAGCAAATGAAAACGCGCAGAAGAGAACTCATCTCTGTAAAGGAAAAACTTGCTCTCGAGCAACTTCTTGAGGCTCTTGATAAGCATGAAGGGCGTTTAGCAAAGCTAGAAGAAATTGCAGGAACTGTGGATAAAGAGGTTTATGGAGAGCAAAAAGTGGAAATCCTTCAAACTATCAAGGATCTTCGTTCAAACCTAAAAGAAGCAATAAAGACAGGGAAAAAATGGGCTAAAGGAATCAAGAAGACTTTGAAAATATATGACAAAGATATGAGCAGAATTAATGCCAAGTTCAAAATTGGGGACATCTCAAGATCAAAGTATGAAACTTCCAAAGCAAAATTGGAGAGAGATATCAAGGTTCTAACAGGTGGTCAGAAGAGATTAGATGAGTTACTAAAACGCGCTGGAAAAAGGTGAATTAGCAAAAAAAAACTCGGGTGATGTGGTTAGCCGTATCATATGCAAGTCCCAAAATGTCTTTAAGTAGCATGCAGACCATCGCAAACATGCGAAGGTGATTATGTAATGTTTGAAGAAATTCGTCCTGAGATGAGAGCGCTCATTTATTTCATGATAGGAATATCACTTCTTGGTATTGGTATCCTACTAGGTCAGGCTGCCTTCGCGATTGATTTTATGAGTGGACCATAAAATCAAGGTGTTCATTAAATGGGTGATTCCCTTTGACGCGCCTTGATGATATTCTCACTATGTTGGTCAGCTTTGATGGAATATCTCGCAAGTTTGTACTACCATCAATTATTGACAAGCTTCGAGCGAGTTCTTTCAAGGGAGATACACCACATGGTCTTGGGGAGGATTCAGCCGCAATAAGCACGAATTCAGATGATTTTGTTCTTCTCACAACTGATGCGATTGTAGAAGATTTATGCTTGGAACATCCCCGTGCAGCAGGATTCAATGCAGTCTTAGCCAATGTAATGGATATCTATGCAGCTGGTGGAACTCCAACTTCATTTGCAGTAGCATTATCATATTCAGACCCAGAGATAGGGGAAGCCATTCTGGATGGGCTAATCACAGGATCTCATACATTCAAGATACCTATAGTTCGTGGACATACAAATCCTCACTCATCTTCAACATATGTTGTTGGATCCGCAACTGGAACTGTGCAGAAGAATAGCCTGCTTACCGCAGGGGGAGCTGAAGCAGATAATGTTCTTGTCGTTCTTTTTGATCGTACGGGCCAAAGGGGCATTCACTACAAGCTAGGATGGGACTCGGTAACAGATCGATCCTCTGAAAATGTAGTAAAACGCCTTTCAGTAATGAATGATATTGCAGATAGACAACTTGTTACAGCATCAAAGGATGTGTCCGTTGCTGGGATTGCAGGCACAGCAGCAATGATGTTAGAATATTCGGGAATGGGCGGAACCATAGACTTGGATGCAATTGATAGAGCCCGACCAGCAGACATCATACTTGAGGATTGGCTCCGCATGTATATCTCTCTTGGATTCTTAGTGGCTATAAAAGAGGAGAATCTTCCAGAGTTGAAACAAGTTGCCAAGAAGCATGAATTGTCAGCCTGTCGGATTGGAATTGTAGACGATACCAAAGTGGTCAAACTTTCAATGAATGAAGAAACCCTAGACATGTTTGACTTCACAAAGGGTCCGGTTCTAACACCTAGAACGGGTCATGATTGAACCATATACGCTAACATTATAATGACTAATCACTGCTACACAATTGAAGTGTCGAATGTGTCGTCATCTACTAAAGAATGCAGTATTGTCGGCTGTAGAAAGCCATCGAAGAGATCATTTGCTACAGTGAGAATCATGGAGAGTGTTTCCTCTTCTGGTTTCAAAGTGAAGGATGCCAGATCAAGAAAGGTTTACCTCTGTGCAGACCACTGGAAGATTGTGAAGAAAGCCTTCAAGAAGGAAACAAAGGGCGAAAGACTCCGTTGGGGACATTAAACAGGCAGTTCAATCCACGCTATGTGGTCTTCAGGTTGAGTGGAGAGACAATAAATGTCCAAAAGGGAGAAGAAAACTCAAAATCTAAGACCCAATTACAAATTGTGGTTTGAAAGAGATGGGGAGTATATTTTCGGACCGGGTGCTTGTGCAATATTACAGGCAGTTCATGAAGAGGGAACAATAACTAAAGGTGCACTGAAACTAGGAATGTCATATCGATATGCGTGGGGAGTCATTAAGAAGATTGAGAAGAAACTCGGTATTCAGCTCGTCGAAACCTACAAGGGAGGTACTGTGGGAGGAGGAGGAGCTAAAGTTACCGAGTACGGGCTTCAATTAATCAAGACCTTTTCCAAACTGAATAGTGAGTTTGAAGAGGTGCTTGAGATAACTAGCGTATCTGATTTATGAGAACCTCAAAACTATTGCATCATTAGGACAGTGGCTCTTGCATTCTAAGCACATAATGCAATCAGGACTATGCATATGTTGGTATGGAAATCTCCTGATCCTAATATTCATTGGACATACGACCTCACAGATATTGCAAGTATCTGGAGTACATCTCGCAGGATTCCTACCAATACCAATCAATGACTCTTTAGCAAATATGCCGTAAAGATATGCTGCAGGACAAAGCCATCTGCAAAACCATCTTGGAAACCAAAATGAAATGATGAACAGGATGGCTACAAATGCAAGTTGTATCAGTGCAAGACCCCATGTGCTGAAGTACCATAGGGTGCTAAAACTTGTTGGCCAAAGCTGTTCTGGAATAATCACGAATAGGATGTAACCAGGATTCAATGGAGCAAAAGCATCGTTAGCAAACATTCCTAATGCTGCCTCAAGTGTTTCAGCAGTTCCGGTAGCTCGTGCAATTCCCATCCAAATTGCCAAGCCAACAACAATAACAAAGATGTACAATTTAACTTTCCTAAGTTCTTTCTCTGTTGATGGAGATGGTCGTATCTTTGTTCTCTTGGGCAGAGTAACAAAGTCTTGAATCGTGCCAATCGGGCAAATCCATCCACAAGGAGCTCGACCAATAAAAATCAGGATTATTATCATTGCACCCAATGTGAAGAATGGAAATGTTCCAGTAGTGAATGTTGCCTGAAGCGTATCAAATGATCCTGAAATTGTTGCCAACGGTGCTTCAAGTGGGGACAAAATTGGTAAGGATGGCAATATATCACGTATTGAAATCCAATAATCAGTGATATACTGAGCACCAAACCATGCTGCAAATATGTAAGCGTTGATCCCTAGGAAAAATACGATTTGAACTACTCTACGAAGCATTCTAAGATTGAAAATTAAACCAAGTGGATTTCCTCCACGTTTCTTTTCTTTCTTCTCTTTCACTTCTTTTTCTTTAACCGGTTCTTCAATCTCTACATCTGGCTCTGAAGTTTCTTCTTCCTCACCAGTGTCTTCTATTCTTCCGGTATCTTCAGTCATGAATTTATTCCTCGCCTAGAGCGCTGATATCGGCGAGAACTTGTGGCCTGATTAAAAACATTATGCTGAATTGAAAGAGGTACTATTACTCGATAGACATGCAGCTTCTTTGAATTCTAATTCTGACAAATTCGTAAAAATAATTGCTATTGAAAGTTGTAAGAAAATGTGTACGAGTTCATATACTCATATCAGCATGAAATTGTATGCAAGAACTAGGTATGTGGACTAGGTCAGTTGTTCGAGGAACAA
>JABCSP010000211.1 GCA_018238825.1 Candidatus Thorarchaeota archaeon
ATTCGCATGTATTGCAGTCCAGAAGTTTTTCGAAGATTTAGGAGTACCAAGTGAGTTTCTAGAGGATGACCCATCATTCGAGGACTATGGATAATTTGTGAGAAACCACAAAAACTTGCGCCGATAAGTAACCATATTGTATATTGAATAAACTACAGTGGTGAAGTGTCTTCAGGATAAGTGGTCAAAATATGTTAAATAGAAGAGCTCTATCGATAGTATTTCTTTCACTCTTAGTAGTATCAGGATTAGCATCATTCATGGGAAATCATATTGTGCCTGTGAGTGCAGAAACAACTGGTGATCCAATGCCAACGGATTTGAGTGGCGTTACAGTAGGAATCTATGAAGGCTACTTTAGCAGTATAGATGACCGGGTAAATGAAAGTCGTCAAGCATTATACAATATGTTCACCTGGATGAATGCCAGTGTCTTCATTTTCAATACAACTGAGCTTCTGAACGGATGTCTTTGGGCTTGTGAGATTCTAGCAATTCCAGAAGGACTTGGTCCGATAACGGAGTATGTACTGGGGGATGATGGATTACAAGTCATTCGTGAATGGGTTGTACTTGGTGGTTCGTATATTGGAGTTCGAGGAAGCGCTGCGATGGCGATGGATGGCTCGTACTTTGAAGGAATCACAACAACCTTTGACTTGGCACTCGTAAACGGAACTTCATATGAAGTAGAAGAACTTGATCCCTTGCAAATGATCAATGTTTCAATCAACCGCGATAGTACAGGACCCGACCTCTCTGATATGCAGGTGAACCAGTCCGTGCTCTTCAAAACAGGGCGATATTTTGTACCTGACGAAGGACAAGATATAATCTACATCGCTAACTATACTCGCAACAATCAGCCAGCCATGATCGCAGCAGAGTACGGTGAGGGTAATTTTTTCATATCAAGTCCTCACTTTGAATATGAAGAGAATGGTGATCGTGATGGCACCGATTACATGGATGACTTTGATGACCCTGATTCAGAGTGGCCTATGTTGTTGACAATATCACGTTGGCTTGTAGATTCATCACCAACTGTAGCCAATATCTCATCATGGCCATACGAACCAATAATCCCACTTCCAATGGATTTGATTCTAGTTAGTGGAGGCATAGGTGTGGGCCTAATCCTAGTAGCAGTCGTTATTCTGAAACGACGGTAGTGGGATTATTCAGAGTATATCTATTCCCAAGTTTCTCATGGACTCAGATACAGGAGAAACTCTCATCTTAACATCAATTCAGTGAGTCTAGCTTGTTTAGCTGATGATTTTTTTGGCAATCGTTGTGAAAGTGTCATCAACACCTGCATTCAACTTGACAGAGGTCTCATGGTAATCAGCAAGGAATTTCTTAGCAAATTTGGCTCCTTCCGCAGCAGACACCTGACGTTCTTTTTCCAAGTCGGTTTTGTTCCCCACTACCATGTAGATTGCACCTTTAAGATGAGCATCAGCTTCCTTCTTCCAATCCCACAGTTCCTCCAGAGTTTCAGGTCGGGTGACATCATACATGAAAATAACACCTCGAGCTCCTTGATAATACCCAGATCTAACTTCTTCGAGAAAATCTTGAGACCCAAGGTCCCAAATTTGGAGCTTCACTTTATTTTGATCGAACTGCATGTTCTTGATTGAAAAATCTGCACCCAGAGTGGGAGTGTAGTATTCCCTGAATTTACCTGTCGTATACCTCAGGATGATACTTGTCTTCCCTACAGCAGAGGAACCCACTGTGCAAATCTTGAACAGAAATGAAGGACTCATTATTCAAACAACCCTATCTTACGTCCACTAAGCAGTAGTTCAACCTTTTGCCTAGTGGATTTAACTTTGTCCTTCGAACACATAGACAACATACCTGGACATAATTCACCGTTGCCCGAAACTTAGACAATATTGGACATAGCGTCCACGACTGATGTTCGGATTACACACCCATCATCCACGGAGTCGTTCTGTTATTTCATGTGTGAATTCAGAGAGAGAATCAAGAATATCAGAAAAGATTTTTCGCTTCTCAAGAAGTTCCTTTGGAATAGTGACGTTGTGTATTCGTGCAAGGGTTAGAACGGAGAGTTTTGCTGCAGGGTTGAGCTTTGCATAATTGATAGCAAATACAAGAAGTGAGGCTTCTCTGTCCTCTTCCTCTAAATCTGCGTAACTATCCATAAGAGATACTCCTGCTTTTGCACACAAATCGACAATTACCTGGGGACCATAGATAGTCTGGCCGCGTCGACTAAGAATGTCCGCAACCTTGTGAATCGGTCTTGTTATCTCAGACACATCTTCAACTCCATAATCATTTCTTTTTCACACAGTTAATCTCCAACCAGAAAGAGAACTCCTCAAACCCACGAAGGTCATAACCAGAATAACGTCTAAACAGATAGCTTTGATAGGTATTTGTTAGCCCCTCTGCAAATCGGGCAATTTTGTCTTTCTCCAAAGCTCCAACAAATTGTGCTAGTAACTTCATCCATTCAGCATAAAGGTCCATTAGTCTTTTAGGATCGAGACCTTCGTATAGTCGAGTATCGTAATCAATATTCCATGAATCATCTGTTATTCTGAATACACCAGTTACTTCTGGCACATCCACCTTGTCAAGAGAGGCATTCAGAAACTGCATTGCTTCTTTAGAGGAGTAAATTTTCTCAGCTACTCGAACTGCTAGCTCTAATGCTTCTTTCACTAGGAGGAGACGCCTCTTCTCAGGGGAGAGCACAACAATAGCACCTAATTCAACAAGAATGTCAATTACCTCAATGATCTGATTTTCTTCATGCTCCTGTGAAAGACTCTCAATTATTGCACCTACTGTACGGCGTCCATCAAATAACATTGAAAGACGAGGTAGTAATTTAATAACTTCAGGATTCTTTCGATCGAGTTCTGCTCTCTGCGGAGATGATAGTTGCAGTAGACGGTCAATCTTTGATGTTGAAGCCACAATATCCTCTTTGCTGAGAATGCTACTGAATTTCACTTTTCCGAGTGCCCACAGTCTTGTAAGTTCAACAATGACTTCATCAGTCCCTGCATCGCTTTCGTTTGCAATCTCATCAACAGTCCGTTTCCCATCAATTAGTGGAGTGATGATTCCTGTAGAACTTGTAAAACGAACGTCTTCTGGTCCAACACAAGAAGGTATCCAACTTCCTGAGAGTTTTCGTAGTGAGAGATTCTGGACAATACCCTCTCTGAAATTGGAAAAATCACTATCGATCTTTAGAGTGTCTTTCTCTTCGGAACTAAGGTTCTTAATCCAAACACTCTCAAACTCATCATGTAAGGATTTCAATATAGAGGTGGTTTCAGAATCCCACTCTCCAACAGAAACCACAACAAATTCAGTAGTTGCTCCAGAGAAGACAGTAAATAATCGAGCCCCATAGTCCACTTGGAACATTGAACTATCTCGCTCAATAACTTCCTTGGAGAAACTCTGGATTGCGGTGAAAAATCCAGATACAAGCAGAGGATCTAAATCTTGAGCCTTGGGGTCCAACTTCATGAAGAAGAGGGGAATGCCCCCTTTCTCCATAATCAAAAGAGCTTGTATGTTATGTTTAGCCACTGGTAACCTCTCCTCTTACCTTTGAGGAGTGTCTTAGTCTTTTAATGTATGTTCGCATTGCTCTGGAGCAAAGGGCCTTAAATTACTAATTTGCTATTATCCGGGTGTCTAAATCTAATGTCAAGCGCATAATAATGACCTTAGCAGTCTGTATGTTACTGTCCTTGATCCCTAGTCTTACTTCATTCTCAAATTATGGATACTTAAATTCAGAAGTTGTTTCAGTCCATAACTCAGGTCGAACTCTGGCATATACTTCTCATGCTCCAATTACTATAACAAGTGATTCGGATTTTGAAACACAATCGTGGCCAGGAGGAGGAATCTCGACGGATCCATACTTGATATCGGGCCTAAATATCACATCAGCGTCACCTGTATGTATTTTGATTGCAAACACTACAAGTTACTTCACAATCACTGATTGTTGGTTTAGTTCTCAGGAAAATGATTGGGGACATGGAATTATTACCTTAGAGAATGTCATTCACGGACTAGTTGAGGATAACGAGTTCGCAGCAGGATATATTGCCATAAGTGTAGAGGATTCTTCGAGCTGCAGTTTTGTTGGAAACACAATTGGCACATCTTTGATGGGATTTCTTGCATATAACCTGTATAATAGCGAGTTCTCATGGAATACACAAACTTCAGAGTCAATGGGATATGCAGTGCATATTGAAGATGGAAACGATTTGATTATCCAATCTAATTTCTTCCAAGACTGTGCGTATGAGGGGATTGGATTAACCTCCAGTACTAACTGTATTCTTGAAGACAATGTAATATCGGGATTAGATCTACACCTTGGTCAATATGGATTTGCTATTCGTAATTCAAGACAGTGCACATTTGTTCGAAATAACATTACTGGCTGTGGGACTGGTATTGATATCACGAATGGAGCACTACATACAATCACAGACAACTACATTCAGCTATGCTTTGGTGGTGTTATGCTCAGGGGTGATAATGACACAATCATCAACGACAATGAAATTATATCAATAGGATATTGTGTATCATTGTTATGGACATTCAGGAACATTGTGCAATCAAATGAATTACAATCATCAAGTCAAGGAAACGGTATCGAGGTTGATGGAGGTGAAAATTCCAACATTACAGAAAATATTTTCAATCAACACGATAGCGGAGTCAGGATTCAGGGAACAACA
>JABCSP010000212.1 GCA_018238825.1 Candidatus Thorarchaeota archaeon
ATGTGTAGCAGGCTCTGCATATCTTGTCGAGAACGGTGAGTTGAAAGGTTCGGTCCAACCAGTGTCAATATCTGGTAACTACTATGAAGGCTTCAAGAATCTACGAGAGATTGGTAGTAACAAAGAGATGATACCATTTGGCGCATCTGTGTCAACTCTAGTCTTTGATGGCTTCTCTGTGGTAGGCTAAATCACAATACTCAATTGACTGGGGAGCATTCAAGAATCCCCAGTTCCTTCTTTCTATAAACCAGCGTGGAACCATTTCCTAATATAGTACGTCGCAAGCATAATTTCGATTCATATGAAAGCTAAAGCTCTTGCACTTGTTTCACTTTTACTCGTCGTTGCTGTTTTCTCTAGTCCTTTGCTGATACCTATTGTAGAAGGACAGGAAGTCAGTGATGTCAAAGTTTTGATATTGATAACGGATGGTTTCGGTTGGAACTATTTTGACGCAAGAGAAATCCTAGAATCGTGGGGCGTTAATGTCACAACAATATCTCACTCCGTGGATACGGATGTCCCATCTTGCTACAACAAAGATCCTCGTGGGTCAATAGCGGATTTACTTCTCAATTCAGTCGAGTTTGATATTGTCACTCAGTTTGATGCGCTATACGTTCCATCTGGAGGACAATGGACAAGCCTCATTGCTAGTTCAACAGTTCTGAACTTCATCGAATATGCTCACGAACAGGGTCTCATTATTGGGACGACTTGTATTGGCAACAGAGTCATCGCAGATTCCAATGAGATTGTAAACGGGTCAAGTGTTGTCTATTATTCATTTGGATTTACATCAGACCACATGACTGATGCAGGGGCCACACTTAGATATGGATTAGAAGCAGTAACTGATAATCGCATTATTACAGGTGCCGCTGGAGGTGGCTTCCCTAGTGGATTTATCTATGCTCCAACAAGTGAGATTTGTGCTGCTATGGTAAGAGAAGCGCTAGGCTACTCGTATGTTGAACAAGCAGGTGTTCTACCTCTTATCGGTGAATCAGGTACATCCTTCAACATTTCAGCCGATATCACGGAATTAGATTCTGAACTCGGTGATCTATTCAGTGTTAACATCAACATCACTGAGGTTCATGCACGAATCTACACCAAGGACAACAGAACCCTTGTTGAAACTGTCGAATTAACTGATGCTGATGAGGACATGGTCTACACAGGATCATTCACTGGAACTATAGATGGAGAGTATGTCATAGATATCGAAGTTGAAGATACAAATTCGACACTTGAAATCGAGAGAGAATCTGCAAGTTTCACAGTGGGAATAGAAACAGAAGTTGGTATGGATCCTTTGATGCTCGGAGGAATTGAGATGGGAGGTCTCCTGATTGTCATTGTTGCAGTATTTGTACTGAAAAAGAGATAGCCGGATTCATGAAATAAAACTAATCACATCATGAAGCTTTTAGATAGAACAAGTTCCATTCATAGGGATCAGTGTAGCCAAGTTTGAGTGCTAATTGAACAGAAGCATCATTCGCAGCGTCCCAATGAGGAACAACATTGTTCTCTAATGCGTAGATCATGAGGGCTGCACAGACTGTTGTTGCCAAACCTTTTCGTCGATGTGTAGGGTCATCGATTGTATCAACTTGAACATCAAACTTGTTGGTATATGGAGTATAAGTTGAAGCTATACTAATGACCTTGCCTTCGTGCTTAACACAGAAACCGATTCCATTCTCAGCGAAAGCAGCAGAACCATCGAAAAACATTGCTATGTGCTTATGCACTCCCTTATCCAATTTCTTAGCTATTTCAAAATCTACTCGTTCTAGCTTGTATTCTTTCGGAAGACGGTCTCGTAGTTCTCGTAAGTAATTGATATCCAGAGAATCTGGGGACATCAGAGTCCGCTTCTGCGTTCCTAATCGGTCACCCCATTCCCCTGAAACGAAATCAATCCAATCGTCGGGAACAAAGAGAGGCTGCATTGGTTCAATTGTTTGGAGTAATTCCTTAGCAGATACACTGTCGCTATCGCCAACAATGAAATTGAGAACGTTAAGTTGCAATTTTGCAACAGTTGGTGAGTCTAAAGAATCAACCCAAATGTGACCTCTATTCTGAGATAATGCTGGAAAGATAACTGCTCGACAAGTTTTGAATGTATCAAACAGGTTATGCAATCTGCTTCTATCAGCGTCAGTCCAATCAATAATCATTCTGAAGTCATAGCCCAGATTCTATCTTATAATTCCAAAGGTTCAGCTTACAAATCAGAAACTATACTTTCGCACATTAGATTCTGTGAGTCTCAAGCAGAGTAGTAGAAAATCTGGACCTTGAGACCTCAGAATCTGACCTACTTCTATTAGGATTCCAGGTGTTTCAGCGTGAACATATTCGAAAAGATCTTCTTCTGACTTTTCTAAAGCATTACACATGTTCTTCATATGTTCGTGAACAAGCCCTTTACTGATTCGGCCAGTTTCATTCAACATCCATTTCTCTAGTTCAGTCTGAATTGCCAATCCGAGTTCTTCAGACATTTGGAAAAGATCGCTAGTGACTTTTGCAGGGGGTTTCCTCTTGTGAAACTTAGGTTTAGCTTTCTTACTTCCAATTACAAGTCGAATTTCATCAAGAGGTACTCTGGGATTCAGTGATTTTTTAATACTAATCTCAGAACGTAGTTTCTTGTACCCTCTTAGACCTTGAATATGGATAGGAGAAAGATATCCCTTAGATTCCATTTCCATCAAGTATTTGCGAAAATTAACACGAGAAACTAGTGAACGTTTGACTGAGAGATGAAGAAATCGCTGATACAGTGTTTCTTCTACTTCCATCAATGACCATCCAAATGAACGGATGATATCCAATTCAACATCACTTGGCGGGTCTTCCGTGCTCCCTCTTTCTGGCAATGCTTAACCTCGACAATAGGCGTGATAATTACTCTCATTGTAATCTAATAAAACTATCAATTCAAACACAATTTACATGAATTTCCGGAGTCAAGAAAACACAAATCAAAAGAGGGAATATCACATCAATTATTTTAGAATGGAAGAAACCTCCGAAACGCTCAAGGATTATCTAGTTCAGAATGATATTGAACTGTTACGCATTCTAATTAACGCATTGATCAAAGAACACAAATGGCCAGATATTGTAGAGCTACTAAAGACCTCTACTGAATCTTTGTATAAGAAACACTGGTTAAAGACTCATCAGATGGTGCTTTCCATTTTTGAACTGACTGAACTTCTGGGAGTCGATTGCGATATATTTTCTGAGATGAATTTAATTGCCCAACCAGAAGGTATTGAAAATGCGTCAGATCTTCTGTTTGAAAACTTGATTCAACTTGCAATGACCCAGTTCAGGTCGGGTGGATCAACTCTATTCTTCAACGTCGATAAGATATCAAAAACAAGATTTGCGATAATAATTCCTGAACTGATAGAAGCAAGATATCGTGAAACTATCTTTATTCTATCCGAGTTTGATGAGATGTTGCAGACATTGACAAAGGAATGGATTGAAGCTGCACGGCTGTGGAGACGTGGATACGGTTTTCAATTATTGAGAGCTCGAAACCACAGATTACTGATTCATGTTAAAGATTACAAAGTAATTCGAAACCTTCTTGCAAAAGAGCTGGGAATCGATCTGAAAAATATCGCAGAGGAGAAAGACCGATTGATACGGGAGAATAATTCGGACTATCTTCAATTATCTCAAGAATTAGATGTCTTCGTATTGAGTTATATCATATCTCTTGGTGTTATGGGTAAATTTGATCCCAAGTATAGGTCACTAATTGACCCCGAAGACTCTGAGGAATTCTGACCACATAGTAGAAAATCTACATCATCCTTTGCTGATTCAGCTGTGGAGAAACACTAGTTTTTATGTATCTGGAAGATATTTATGACTGAATATATCTCAAATATTGGTGAATCTATTGCTATCTTTAAATGAGGTCAAAAAATTACTCTGTGAGAATAAACCCGACCTTGAACAGAAATTTCATGTAAAGAGTATCGCGCTCTTTGGTTCATATGTTAGAGGTCAACAGAGTGCAAAAAGCGACATAGACCTCTTAGTAGAATTTACTCGTCCTGTCAGTCTACTACATATCGTATCCCTTGAGAATTATCTCGTCGACTTAATGGGGATTCCCGTTGATGTTGTCCTAAAGAGGAGTGTACGTAAAGAGCTTAGGAGCACCATCTTGAAGGAGGCAATTCAAATTTGAAACGGTCCGTAATAATCTATCTTGATGATATGGTTGAATATATGGATCGTACTGAAGAATATGTAAAGGAGATGACCTTCAAACAATTTTCAACTGACAAAAAGACCTGTGATGCAACGATTCGATGTATTGAGGTTCTTGGAGAGGCGGCCAAACAAATCCCCAATAATTTACGTGATAAATATCCGTCCATTCCTTGGCGTGCAATGGCTGGAATGAGAGACAAGATTATTCACAGCTATTTTATTGTGGATTTGGAAGCTGTTTGGCTTGTAATCACGGAGGAGATTCCCAAATTGAAGCCTCTTCTAAAACATGTTCAAAACGAAATAAGAAATGACGTGTAAGTTACTTCTTCTCAGAAGTAACTGACGGGGTTCAGTTTGGAATTCTCGAAAACTAGATGTATTCGTTTTGAGTTACATCATATCATTAGGTGTTATTGGTAAATTTAATCCCAAGTATAGGTCGCTCATAGACCCTGAAGACTCTGAGGATTTCTAGGTTATTGACAATT
>JABCSP010000213.1 GCA_018238825.1 Candidatus Thorarchaeota archaeon
AACTATGAAGAAATAAAAATCACATTACAGGAATTCAAAGATCATATTGACCAATTGCCTGAAGGATTATCACAAGATAAAAAATTCATACTCATTGCCAACAAAACCGACCTTCTCGTTGAAGCTCCCAAAGGATTCAGGTCGATGGTAGAAATGGAGTGCATTTTTGTTTCAGCTAAACGTAAAGAAAATATAAACCTGATAGTGGAGAGCCTGTCAAAATATGTTGAAAGTGAAAACATAACGGATGCGACCATCGTATCCAATACACGCCATTATGAAGCCCTCAGCAAATCATTAGATGCTATTGAAAGTATTGAAAAAGGAATTGGGTAGGCAACAATGGATTTTCAATAAGCACGCTCCTATAGCGATAAATCCGAATGCCAAGGGGTATGAAGAAGCTAAAGCAGCATTTAACAAGGCAGATTGGGCAATAAAAGATCTCAACAAGCAAATCGCTTATCTAACATGTGAAGAAACTTATGAACCGTCGATAATTGACAAAATAAAGCACGTTGTTGACAAACTCACGGGTGATGATGATCCAGGCACGGGTACCACCACAGGAGTACGGGGTTAGTCACTTACTATTGATTTGCTTCTTATTAAAAAGTCTGAGATAGTTCGCAGTAGGAAGTATAATTACTAATATTGATAGAGTTTCAATTGCCATGAATATAATTAGGAAATCAGGTTCTGTCAACGAGATTAAGAGGAAATTTGTTCGAAAGGAACGGTCTGAAGAGGATCTGGTCTTTGATGTTGGTCGCATGCCCCGTGATGTACTATCCAAGATGCTGATTGTTTGTGGAAAAGTTGGGAAAGATAGTATTGCAAAATATGAGCAAAAGGCAAAGGAACTGAATTGCGATTTTATCCAAGAGAAAGGCAGGTCTTGGGTTCTGACACATAAGACAATACGTGATAATTATGACCCTGACCACCACTTGGGAGTTCTTCTAATTGGAAATAATAAAGAACTACCTGCAACTCAGATATCATATCAAGATGATTTCGCTTTCACTGATTGGTTTATCCAAGATCTTGACGGTGATATGATTCCAGATTTTCCTGTAGGAAGAATTTTTGGTTCGGCTGAAACAGTACTCTATCATATGGACCCCAAAATAATTGATAGCGATATTGCCATAGTTTTTGATAGTCAACCGGGTCGTTCATCACGTCATGTTGAAGGTCTGGCAGCTCTGGGGTTTGATGTGGAAGTACTTGGAAAATATAGTAATGATGAACGTAAGTTATTGTCAGTATGTGAATTCATTCTTCAATTTTCAGATGGTGTTTTCACCTCTAGAATTCATGGTACTCCTGATAAATGGGCGACTCATAATTCTGTCATCTTAAGCTCGGAACAGACAGCTACAATCGGATTTGAAGGATATCCTGTTGTCTTTTCAGAGGCATGTAGTACAGCTCTAGAAGGTCCGCTCTTGAAAGCTTTCTTAAACCAAGGATCCATCTATATCGGGTCAACATTGGATACGATGAATAATGTTGAACCATTCGATGATTGGAGAGAATGCCCATATTGCGATGGTTGGAAATTTGGTTTCCTTGATCTCTTGGATACCTACGAGATGATTGGACAAGTTAAGATGTCAGTGGATAGAGAAATTACGCGTAATCTTGACAGAGATGCTCTGGATGCGCTTGAAAATGTACGTAATGGGAACACAAACAAGCTGACCAATGACCACGCTGTGTCAGTTTGTGAATGGATGCTATATGGTAATCCACTCAGACCAACAACAGTTGGGCCTAATGCTGATTACTCACCAGGTAGAATTGTTGTAGATACCTGAGGTGAAGATTGGCTCATCCTCTTGTGTAGGAGTGTTCCAATGAATCCTCCAACTCCGCCTATGATCGCCATGATAAGAACTGCTTCACTGAAGATAATAAGGTCTGATGCAAAACCTGTGGCAATAAATAGCAACCCATAAGAAAATACTGCGCTCAAGGTCCCTGCAATAATCGCATTTCTTTTGTGACCTAAAATATACCCGCATACGAAACCCACCACTAACGGAGTAGATAACGTTAGAATAAAGAATAATCCCCAATTGAGAAGTATTCCTGCTGCAAATATCGCAAAGACTCTTAATGCATCATAGGTTTGGTTCACAGGTTTGGTCAATTTCTAACCTCTGCTGGCAATCATTCTCATTCTGTTTTAATCATGACGCTATCGCGCTTGACAAGTGAGCCTCATCAATAAAACTGATAGATTAATAGCGGAATAATGTAGAATATTCTTGCCACTTCTTACAATTTGAGTGGTTAGAGAGGCGATACAATTGAATGAGGAGAACGAAACAACTAGCGAAAAAATTAAGAAAATTTTCAGTATCAAAATTCATGGACCAAAGAATCCGTTTAAGACAAAAAATCCCTACAAGAAGAAAGAAGAGTGAGAGAACTCTCCAAACCCATAAAAGGCATTCTCACAAAGAATCAGATTGAAATACTGGGTGACTTGGAATGTCTCGTGTTGGGAAGAAAAGAAACAGCAAAATCTGGCGGATATATTCTATGTTCCTTAAGGAACTAAAATTAATAGCCAACGATAAATTTGCACTTCTTCTCGTTTTCATTCTCCCTGGTATGATCATGGGTACTATGTACTTGGCTATCAATGAGGGTAGCACGATTGGTATGTCAAATATTGATCCTTCAAAGAATGCAGATGCTATAATAGTAGGTCTTGTAGATATTGATACTACGGATACTTTTCCCGGGGAAGACCTATCAGCTAATTTCTCATGGTACTTACAGAATAGTCCTGACTTTATTGTGACTATGTATGAAACCGAACAAGAGGCTCTCGAAGCGTTGTATTTTGGCAACGTTGATGTGTATGCTGTTCTATCTTACGGATTCGAAGGGAACATAACTAACGACATACCTACATTTGTTGATATTCACATCAGTAGTACTGACTTTGATAGTATGGGTGAAGTTTCTTCAAAATTTAGCAGAGTCGTTCAGGATTTCCGATATGATCATGGTTGGATCAAGGGTGAGATTGCAACTGAAAATTACGCCGAGTTTCAGCCACCTGGCGCATCTTCATTATCTGCCACCTTTGGCGTATTCATGATTGTTTTTGCGGTTTTCATCGCAGTATCCGCAACAGCTGCTCAGGCAATAGTTGGGGACATACCTCTGAACCGGATGCTTCTAACACCAGCAACAAAAATGGAAGCTATTTTAGCAAAGCTTTTTGGGTACTTCATCGTGGGAATGCTTCAGGCTCAATTTTTGCTTGTTCTATGGATGGTGCTGTTTCAAATTGATCTTTGGCATCAGTATCTGAACCTTAACATCATCCTTGCTCTTATGTCCTTATCCGGTGCAGGTCTAGGTCTCCTGATATCGACTGTAGTCCAAACCAGATTGCAAGCCAATCAAAGCTTTCTATTCTTATTATTTGGCAGTACGATTATAGGTACAGGCTTTATGGACGTAGGTCTCCTTGATGACTACTTTCCACTGAATCTCGGACGCATAATGATGGTTGATATCGCTTTCAAGAACATAGAGATTACAGAGTTCATTGGCGATATGTATCTCATACTCGCCATGACAATAGCTTTCGTTCTCATATCTTGGGCAATCTTCGTTAAGAAAAGGACTCTTGCATAAAATAAGATGACTCCTCGCACTCACACTTAGTACAAGTACGAGGATATCTGAAAACTAAGACTCGTATTTGAAAGCAACTTTCAGATTTGCCTTATACTTCACGATTTTTCCATTTTCCACTTTAGCTGTGAAATGGATAACATCGATTCCGGTTATTCCCCGAAGACTCTTTGATGCTACATCAATAGCATTCTGCGCTGCTGCTTCCCAAGAATCCGGAGATGCTCCTATTAGTTCAATAACTTTGGCTACGGTCAAAATAATTTCCTCCGATAGTAGTATCGATACAAAGTGAAGTATTGCTTATGGACGTTTGCAGCAATGGAAGACTGTTAGCTTTCGAAGAGTTCTAACCAACATTTACTGATCATCGCAGGACTGGACGTTGATAATAATGACAAATCTCTTTGAGAAATCCGAATCATCATCTTACCATGATGACGTTTTATTGATGCATAGACAATGGTCACAGCGATAAGGAGTTGGTCCCTACTCATGATATCAGGGTTTAGAGATTGAGTTAATTCTATAGATTCTATCTCTATCTTTTCTAGCCAATTCTTCACTTCAGTGGTCAAACCATAAACAGCTCTTGTCAGAGCGTGAATCACCGTAGAAACTGCATCTGATAGCAACCCATTCTTTTCTATATACACTCTGTCGAGATAATCTCCCATAAGTGATGCTCGATTGTCAAACAGCCTATTCCACGTAGTATTGATAATGCAAGAACTTTGACCAAGCGCCTCATGCATCAATGGAAGTCTCAATTTCATGGTTGTCCTACTCTCAAATTCTAGGAATGCATCATAGATTGCAGCGGCAGCAACAACTTCTGGTTTCCTTCTTTTCAATTGAGCTGGAGTAAGAGCGTGCACTATCTTTTCTGCATGTTCCTCAATGAGCTTTATCCAATGTGTTAATTTCTCCCTCTGATCGTCCTCCAACTTCTCAACTAGGAGACTCATTACTTCTGATACTGCACTTGCAGAAACGATTGTTTTCAGTTTCGTTGATACTGACGCCATTCCTTATTGT
>JABCSP010000214.1 GCA_018238825.1 Candidatus Thorarchaeota archaeon
GACACATGGACTGAGGAAACTATCACATGGAATAATCAACCTGAGTATAATGCAATACCCTCAGCGATTATTGATTCACCTGCAAGTCCAAGTATGTTTCTACCAATGAATTGGTATTCGTGGGATGTGACATCGGATGTAAGATCATCTCTGAATATCGGAGATATGATGCTCACAGAGGTCCTAAAAGAAACCGTCGAAGAGGAATCGGAAAGTGCACTTAAGTATCCATCAAGATCCTCAACATATCCTTTCAATGCAACATATCTAGAGATAGAATACACTACACCAACTACTAGCGGTCTATCGGTTGATGGAATTACATCTAGCCCTCTACTTGATTACATCAACAATCCTAATCCAGATTTAGGTTGGACATTTACAGATCCAGACTACCAAGACTTCCAGAAAGACTACAATGTTGAGGTGTGGAATAATGCGCACTATAACGACACGTTGCTATGGCATGCTTCACATGAAAGTGTCAGTACAATCCACAATAGTTATTCAGTTCTAGGAAATTGGCATCCCTTTGGATCACATGAAGAATTCAGAATGCAAATGAAGTATCCAAGTTCTGAGATTCCTAGGTCAGGCATAGTGGACAAACTCTATTTTACATCAACTAATGATCTAGACTTGATAGGACAACTTGAAAATTTTGAGATATCCTTACTATTGGTACCAAGTGCAACATCTCTGAGTGCAGATTTCTATGCAAACCGGGAAGGAAGAACTCCAACTATTGTGCTGTCAAGAGATTCCTATGAACTTTCACTCGTTGATAATATGATCGAAGTTGATATTGAGAATACGTTCATGGTCAATAAAGACCTAAACTTGATTATAGAGATTCGTTTGACAAACAATACTGGGGACAAGATACCCCTAGCTAGAACTCATACCGGTCCTGGTAGTGCAGCATATTCGTATGGAACTGGAGCCTACTTTGCAACGACTGCAGGCGTTACCGATTCGAGGACCTATGACCTTAAGATTGGATATCTGACTCAAACTGTGTATTCAGGAATTCCAGCTACAACTAATCGCATTCCATTTCATACGGATGTCGGATATCCTGGAAGATTCCAGATCAAGTACAACCAATCCTATGTAAATAGGGTTGGATACTTGGACAGAGCATTCATGCGAGTGGATGAATTATCAACTGATGTCGTTTTTGAAAACTTCACAGTAACACTCGTCGAATCTCCTATTGAGGGACCTCTTGGTAATGACACATGGACAGCAAACTACGGGGGTGCAACACCATATGTTGTTCTTGACTCTGCAGAGTACACAGTGAAGAACTTGGGAGGATGTCTTGTGATAGATTTTGACAATATCTTCTATTACTCGAATATACATGATCTTCTCATCGATATTCAATGGGACAACTTGGTCAGTGGTCAATGTGGAGTTCTAACTTATACGCCATCACATCCAGCCTATCGTGCATGGGATGTACAATATCTTGGCTCGCATATAATTGGAAATGGAACTGCTAGCTACGACCTTATGCTGGACTTTGTCAATGACGAAGATTCAGTTCCTTTGGAAGGATGCATCACCTTGGTGAATGCAACAGAGTACTATTGGCGAGTTCGAACGTGTGATAGTACGGGTGTCTGGGGAGATTGGACTACTCACACCTTCAAGTATGAAATCAGCACTATTCTACCCACAGTCACAGTAGCTGTTGCTATACCGAGTCCAGTGGAGGTCAATCAAGAGGTCACTGTATCAGTGAATGCAACGCACGCCGCAGGTATCTATGCGGCTCTATTCGAATATGATGGTTCCAATCATTCGATGACAGCAGTTGGGGATACATACTCATTTTCATGGACCCCTACAACAGTAGGAGAAGTAGATTATACAATCTATGTCCGTAGCAATGAGAACACATGGGCATCTGTGTCAGGATCGGTCAATGTGACTGCAGCGTCAACTGGTATAGGATTTACTGGAGATGTGACAACGATTCTCATCATAGTTGGCTTAATAGCTGTGGTGATAGTAATCATTGTTATCAAGAAGAAGAAAAAGTAGAATAAACAAATCAGTAAGGCTGGCACCCATTGTCAGCCTTCACTCTTCTTTTTTTCAGACTAAAGGACCATGTTGAACATTTGGTCCGGTAAGAGCATTCTTGAGATACTTCCCAGTATACGACTTCTTGACACGCATGACATCTTCGGGAGTGCCCGCTGCAACTAATTCTCCACCACCATCTCCACCATCAGGTCCGAGATCTATAAGCCAGTCCGCAGTCTTCACAACCTCGAGGTTATGTTCAACAATCACAACTGTGTTGCCAGCATCAACCAGACGATTGACAACCCCAAGGAGAACATGAACATCAGAGGCTGAAAGTCCAGTCGTGGGTTCGTCCATCAAGTACAAAGTGTTTCCGGTTGCTTTGCGTGCAAGTTCGGAAGCAAGCTTCATTCGCTGCGCTTCTCCACCGCTCAAAGTTGTGGCAGGTTGTCCAAGACCCAAATAACCCAGTCCAACATCGTTCAAGGTTGTGAGTCGATCTGCAATCTTCGGTATGTCAGCGAAGAACTTCAGAGCCTCCTCAATGGTCATAGCAAGAACATCTGTGATGCTCTTCTTCTTGTAGGTGACTTCAAGGGTTTCCCTATCAAATCGATTGCCTTTACAGACGTCGCAGGTCATGAACACATCTGACATAAAGTGCATTTCAACTTGGAGAACACCACTGCCTTTGCACTTCTCACATCGGCCATCACGTGTATTGAAGCTGAAACGTCCTGGACCAAAGCCTCTTGCTTTCGCCTCAGGCATCTTTGCAAACAGGTCTCTTATCTCTCCGAAAGTCTTCGTGTAGGTGGCCGGGTTACTTCGAGGGGTTCTGCCGATTGGTGATTGATCGACAAGCACTATCCTGTCAATATTCTCGATTCCCTCAATGACATCGTGCTTTCCTGGAACTGTGCTCTTCTTGTTTATAGTTCGAGCAAGTGCCTTGTAGAGAGTTTCATGGGTCAATGAGCTCTTGCCTGCGCCACTGACACCAGTCACACAGATTAGCGTACCCAGAGGAAACTCAGTATCAATATTTTTAAGATTGTTAACGCGGGCTCCACGAATCACTAACTTCTGACCCGAACCTTCCCGTCGCTCTAGAGGTACTGGAATCTGTTTCGTTCCAGCCAGATACTGCGCAGTCAAAGATTTCGGATCTGCAAGGACCTCTACGGGCGGACCTTCTGCAACAAGGTTCCCACCATGGACTCCAGCTAAGGGACCAAGGTCGATAAGATGGTCAGCCGCCGTAATCGTATCTCTGTCATGTTCAATGACAACCACGGTATTACCTAGTGACCTCAAATGATAGAATGTTTCGATAAGTTTTCCAACATCACGGGGATGAAGCCCAATTGAAGGTTCATCTAGGCAATAGAGCACTCCAGTGAGTGCTGAGCCTATCTGCGTTGCTAAACGTATTCTTTGAGACTCTCCACCGGATAGAGTCATAGACAATCGGTCTAGATTGAGATAATCGAGACCTACTGAGAGCAGAAAATTAAGTCTAGCGCGAATCTCCTTGAGAACAAGGTCTGCAATCTTCTGTTCACGGTCAGTAAGGATGATATCCTTGAAGAATTGAGAAGATTCTTTGATAGTCAAAGCTGAAATCTCATCAATAGGCTGCCCAGCAACAGTCACTGCAAGACTCTCAGGTTTCAATTTACGACCGTCACAGGATTCACAAGTAGTCTTACGTGAGAATTCGTTTGCAATACGCGTAGCCCACCAACGATACCATTGTTTATCGCTTCCTTTTCCTTTATCGAAAATCCGCTCAAACCATGGAATAAGTCCATACCATTTCCTGGTTATTTCCCACGATGAATTTTCCTTTTCAACCGTGTAACTAAGTGAGAGTTCAGGTCGTCCCCATACCAAGACCTCTTTCTGTGCTTTGTTAAGTTTCTTGAACGGAGTTTCAAGTGTGAACCCTTGCAATTTTCCAAGTGCAATAATTCGCTCGTTCCACCAAGACCTTTCTCCATTGTTAATTCGCCTGCTAATGTCATGGACAGTCATATTCGTGTCTGGAATAACCAGGTCTTCGTCAATGGCCATAGTTACTCCTAAACCATTACAGGTAGGACATGCACCATCAGGTCGATTATACGAAAAGGATTTCGCACCCAGCTTCTCATACTGCTTTCCACACTTCGGGCACATGAGTTGCTCGGCAAAAGTCAGGTCATCAAAACCATCACGGGATACAATAGCTCGACCATCACCAGTTTCGAGAGCGGTCTCCAAAGACCCAATCAAGCGTTCTCGGTTCTTCTGATTAAGTTCAAGTCTGTCGACGACGACTTCGATGTCGTGTTTCTTTCGAGCATCAAGGTCTACTTCTTCTATATCTATTACATCACCATCAGCACGCACTCGCACAAACCCGTTCTTGTGCAGTCCCTCTAGAATCTCTTCATGATTTCCTGTTTCTCCCTGAACAACAGGGGCAAGTATGTGAATGTGCAACCCACCATTCTCGTCAAGTAGAAGTCGTGCCGCGGATTCTGCAGTCAACTGTTCCATAGGACGACCACACTCGACACAATGAGGAACACCGATGTTTGCATAGAGTAAACGAAGATAATCTTGAATCTCAGTGCTCGTGGCCACTGTGGAACGTGGATTCTTTGTTCTGCCTTT
>JABCSP010000215.1 GCA_018238825.1 Candidatus Thorarchaeota archaeon
AAATCTTGAGAAGTTCGGACCTTCCAGTATTCGAAAAGCCCTTAATTCGCATAAAGATAGGAGTGCCAAAATGAGGATCGGAGAAATCATTCTGAATTGATAGAATCTCTAGATTTTTCCAGTCATCCATAATCGTACCAATTCTTCGCTTGTTTATTGATCCATCCGAGTTTCTGACAATAACTTGTTCATCTGCTGGTAAACACGCATTGACAAAAACTTTGAGGGCTTTCTCCACAACTTTGTACCAGTTACGAGTTTCCTCATCAAGTGACGGGTCCTTACTCTTTGGCTTGAACCAGTTAACACGGGTATCCCGGAAGAAACCAATTGTTTGACTGATCATTCCTCTCCTTTTCTTGCAGATCCAATGGTCGGTTTCTGGAACCTTGTTGTCCCCAGCGGTTCTACACTCTTCATGAGAACAGTCAATGGTTTCATAGCTAATATTATGGGCCTTCATTATTGTGGGATATAGACTAGCAAAGTCAAGAACTGTGGCATTGAAGTGAACACCTGCAATTGGCTCGATAACGATTGCGCCTTTGAAGGCCTTACCACCAATCGTAGCTTCGGTATGAGCTTCAGGATGTTTCATTGAATCAATATCAACACGCCGAGGAAGTAGGAAACCCTTGGAACGATGTTCTTGCCTGAAAAGTGATTGAATCCAAGAAGAAATGTAGAATCGAGTGATCTCTCCCATGGACATCCGTGACATACGCATGAGTAAGACCATTAGTCGAAGAAGTAACTTGTCCTCATACTCTGTAAAGCGAAGGACTAGATTTGCATCTAACCAACAGTAATGAGCTAATTCATAGTATGACAGTGCAGATATATTATCACTAAGCTCTAGTTTCCCCTCACCCAGAATTCCTTCAGCGATTGTATTGAGATTCTCTCTCTGGTAAGCTCCAGAGAGTGCGTAAATCTTAATCGAGGGATTTCCAAAGAACTTGTACGTATCAACATGTATCCCTCGTTTCAGCATAGCCCGCTCACGGCGTGGATCTTGATTTCCACGCATAGTAATTGGACAGTATCGATCCAAGTCTATTCTCAACCTCTTTGCTCGATTATAGAGATACTTCAGATCGAAAGAGTCACCTACAAAGGTGAGTACGATGGGATATGAATCCATGACTTGAAAGGCTTTAACTAGCATCTCAGCTTCATCATCAAAATAAACAATTTCGAGTTGTTTTGGAAAATCCTTGCTTTTCTCACCTGTAGAGAGTTCCTTGCGTTTTAAGACAAAACACACGTTGTATCCATCACTACCCGATAGACCAATAGCAGTAACAGGATGTTGCGCAACAGATGCATCTGGAATCCGGTTGATTACAGGAGTATATACTTCAATGTCAAGAGCGACTCGTTTGATATCAGGAACTTCAGTGAAGAACATAGGAGAATATGTTGTGATTATTGATTCAAGACCCTCTTCATCAGGAATGGTGTTCTTGAACTCTTCTAGGATTTTCGTATCTACATCAGGTGGGCAAGAAAGTAGATTTCCCTTCTCAATCTTATACATCATTCCTGGAATATATTCCGTATCGTATGTGTAAGTTAGGTGATAACGGATGTTTGCCTCCCATGCGTGACTTACTCCATCTTTATCCTTCAGAAGGTTCCTCATCGCTGAAGCTCCCCCACCAATAGCGAGGGGATTATCACCATAAAGTTTGGTCATAGTCACAGGTTTATCGTGCAATAAATCATGAAGCTGCACGGTTTCTGTTCTGACAAAACCGGGATTTCTCTTGACCTTTGACTCAACCATCTGTGCAGGCCAGTCAGTATAGAGGTAGGGTTTGTGACCAGTATTATCAATCCAGGAATAGATCTTCTTTGATTTGGGTTCATAGAGCTTGAGAATGGCTTTGTTAAGTGGACCAGAATAATCTATTGAAAGCAAAAACGAAGGTGGTAGGTTACCTGGAGTTTCTATCTCACCTATTTTAATATCAGGTAGTACTTCTTCTTCTTCAGGGTCAAGTGATTCCAATTCTTTTTGGGATTCGCCATCAGAAATTGAGGATGATGGAATAGAGGGGGGATTTTCTTCGGGGCTTGGATTTTCCTTTTGAGTACTGACTTGTATTTCCGGTTCTAATTGAAACCCTTCATCAAATCCAAAATAGTCCTCTAAGGAGGATTGGTTCTCATCATTTTGTTTTTCATCCTTCACTAAAACCATCCACAAGTTACTGGAAGGATAAGCCCTGATAAGCACTTCCCAAAATGTATTGGTAACGTGAAACGAGTCCTTCATTAGTGACTATGATAATGAGAGAACCATGGTTCGCACATTCGTAACTGAAAAGACTGGAAAAGTGATTATTGCCAGATTGGAACCCGGAGAGGACATTCTCAAATCAATTGAGAAAACAGTTGCAGAAAATTCCCTCCAATCAGGGCATCTCAGTCTTATTGGTGCAGTATCGAAAGTTCATCTTGGTTATTTTGACTTAGAAGCCAAGGTCTACAGAGATTTCACAATTAATGAAGATCTTGAGATTGTTTCTTGTGTAGGTAATATTTCCCGACTCAATGATGATTATGTTGTCCATGCACATATTGTCGCATCAGATGTGAATGGTAAATGCTATGCAGGACACCTTATGGAAGGTTGCGAAGTTTCAGTCACCATTGAGATAGTCATTACCGAGTTTCCCGAAATGAAGCGAGCACGTGATGAGGCGACAGGGCTTAATTTGTTGGATCTCTAGATGGCATCTTTGATTTTCTTAGATATTTCATCTAATTCAAATCTATCAGCCATAGATTCGCGATAATTCGGTGGAAATCTGAAACCGAAATTTGAACCTTTACTGCGAGGGATGGCATGAAAATGCAGATGTGGCACTTCCTGTCCAGCTCCAGCACCATTAGCAACGACTGTCAATACGCCCTCTTCACCAGTTGCATTCTTGACTCCTCTAGTTAATTCAAGAAGTCTTCTTGCCATATGAGCAGCAACGTCAGAATCTACATCAAACAGATTCACGTAGTGTTTCTTGGGAATCAAGAGACTATGACCTTTACTAACTGGAAATACATCAAGAAAGGCCATACAGATATCATCCTCAAATATTACAGATGAAGGAATCTCCCCACGCACAATCTTACAAAAAATACAATCATCTGAATTCATACCATAATACATGCAAGATGAGGAGATAAAGCATTCGAAGTGTTTTAGTAATATCTACACAAATCTCATTAGCGCAGATTTCAAAGTAACCTGCAATAAAGGATGTGTTCTCTTGAGCGGACGAAGAAGAAAAATTTACTTCGATCAAACACAAAATGAACGTGGAAGACTTGACAGCACGTATTCGGCACTTGGTAAACTTTTGAGAGATAATGACTATGATGTTGAGCCATATACAGAGTTTATGCTATTAGCCAAGAATCTCAAAGATGTAGATGTTCTAGTGTTTGGTTGTCCTAATAGCTCGAAAATTCGCCCACCAGAGATCGAAGTGCTCAAAAAATTTGTGAAGAAAGGTGGAGGCCTGATGCTACTTTCCCTATCGGGCGGAGACCGAGGATTGATGAACAATATGTCTCAGGTTTCAGAGGAGTTTGGCATTATCTTTGACAATACCGCAGTGAAAGATGATCGAAGTAATGCAGGACTTCCAACAATGCCGATAATCACAGATATTATTGCACATCCAGTAACTGAAGATGTCGATGACCTTCTGGTTCCTTCTGCTTGCAGCCTTAGAATTAAGGGAAAGGCAAAAGCTCTTGCGCTAACTTCTGAGATGGCAGAACCAGTAAAAGTTCCAGTTGTTGCAATAGCAGAAGCCGGCAAAGGGAGAATTCTGTGTGTAGGAAGTTATGAGGTGTTTCGAAGAGGTGGCGGTTTCAAACATAAAGGGAATAAGATTTTTGCTACTAATGCATTCAGGTGGCTCAGTGGCGAAATCCAGATGGCCAAACCTAGCGCTGTAGTAAAGGCGCAGGAAAAGAAAGCGAGGGCAAAGGCAGATTCAGGTGAAAAAATTTCAGATGAGTTCGAGAAGACTCTCAAAAGACTAGTCAATGCTGTCTTTGATTTGCAGAAAGACATCTCTAAGGTTAAGGAACAGGTAGGAAGTGTAGAAAGTAATATCGAACTGCTAAGAAACCAGTTCCAAGACTTTGCAGAGAAGACTCAACAGCAACTAGGAGTCATGATCCCTTCAAAACAATTCAAAACCTCAGAGGAACATAAAACTGCAGATATTAAAGCAGACATCAAGGGTCTCATGAGCGAGATAAAATCTGTGGACCAATTGAAAGATCATGTGGAACAACGGCATTCTTCTGGGGCTATGCCTAAAGAAACGTACACTGAACAGGTAGAGAAACTGGATGCTCGGCTTTTGAGCCTGGAGAAAAAGCTCGCCAAGAAGCATGGAAGATTAAGGACACGAAGAAGTTCAACGAACGTGAAAGAATCCGTAAGGCAGAAATTGCCGATCTTCCACCAGGATTGGTAGAGGCTGTCAGGCAAAGGAGAGTCTTGCTATTTACTGGTGCAGGCATCTCAGTTGCAGCCGGCATGCCAACGGCAAAAGAGTTACTATTCATCGTTCAGAAAAAAGTTTCTCTGTCGGATGAGGAAACAACAGTCTCTTGCGAGGGTGTCTCTGCAGTTATCGGAAGATGGACCGGCATTTGCT
>JABCSP010000216.1 GCA_018238825.1 Candidatus Thorarchaeota archaeon
ATTACATCGAGAATGATGAGCCCCACTATTACATTGAATAACTTTGATGAGAGTGGTTTTTCCGGCACCGTTTGGTCGGTTGCTGGTTCCATAGACCTTTTCTTCGTCATCGTGAACTAGATCATATGTCGGGTACTGGGGAATACTTGCTGAAGATTGAAAATCTTCGGGCATTTCATAGCTCAAAAGAAGGATTAATTCGGGCTGTTAATGATGTGTCCTTTGGAATCCGGAGTGGAGAGAGTGTTGGACTCTTGGGCGAGTCTGGAGCTGGTAAGAGTTCAGTGGCTCTAGCAATCCTTGGACTGTTCGAGCGCCAGTCGAGATATTATGCATCTTCTGCCAAAAGTAAAGAGAACCGGCATCAGTGGAGTTTAAGAGACAAAGCCCGGAAAGAAGCAAAGACATCTGAGGACATGGGTGTTGAACTCCCTGGAGTGGAGGGTCATATCTGGTTTAATGGTGTGGATCTTACAACGCTGAATGAGAAAGACCATCGCGAACTCATAGGAACCAAGATTACCTACGTACCACAGGGCACATCGAAGGCTCTCAATCCCCTGCTCTCGATAGAACAACAAGTTCTGGAAGTTTTCTGGGCAAAATTCAGAGACGAAATGAGAGTTAATGAAAAACTCTCTATGCGAGTTCTAGAAGAATTGGACTTGGTTGAGCTTGGTGACATGGCCATCAGAAGGGATATGCTTCCAGTTAATTTCAGCACTGGTGAGGACCAGCGGGTTCTCCTTGCCATGGCTCTCATATCGAAACCTGATTTGGTCATTGCAGACGAACCGACTACTGCACTTGATACAGCTGTGCAGCACAAAATATTGACTGCCATCAAGCGTGCTAGTAAGGAACTTGGACAGTCGACACTCATGATTAGCAATGATCCCAGTATCATCACTGCTACTTGCAACAAGGTCGGAGTCATGTCTTCGGGAATGATGATGGAGTTTGGAAATACGGAGCGCTTGATGAATGAACCGGTACATCCATTTACTCAGGCATTTCTTATGAGCAATCCCTCGTTTGAGATGCTGCGACAGATGCGTCAGAGGGGCGAGCGGCTACGAACTATACCTGGCAGACCTCCAAGTCTGATTGATATTCCTCCAGGATGTCCATTCAATTCTCGATGTTCGAAGGCTACTACAATCTGCTCTGAGGAACGACCTGAATTCAGGGAGATTGATACTGACCATTGGGTCTTCTGTCATATGGTATGAAGTAGCTGCCATTACTCTTCTTTTCTTCTTCTTTGGAATAGTCAACTAATCATAATGGAAATAGTAACAAATATGATGCCTCATGTTGGCTAGAATTCGAGTTAATTGTTTGTTTTTGCAAACAAGGAGAGGACTTGAATATGAAACTGAAGTATGCTATTGTTTTTGCAATGATTACCATTATGCTTGGATCAGTACTAGTTGTACCCTCTATTGTTACACCTACTTCATCCACGCAAGCTGTCTTAGATTCGCCTACACCGGAGGAGCAGGTAAGTCTAGCAGCTGAAGAACCGCTAGAAGGGATGAAATTCAATATTAATGAGAATCCTAGCTTTGAAACGATGGATATACTTGATTGGCCAGAGAGCTACACCGGAAGAGCATCTGGATTTGCTGATGCAGACACCGCATACACTACTGATGTCTACAATGGTACATACGCTGGATACATTGCCAGTCACGGAGTTCCAAGGGGCGGAACTACCCAAGCCTATCTGTCACGCAGCATTAGTGCTCAAGATGCAGTATTATCAAGTAGTCTAACACTTGATTTCTATTGGAATACTCTAAATAATCCAGATATTGATGTTAGTGCCTATGTCTATCTTCTGGTTCAAACGACAAATGTGACTGATGATTATAAAGAGATGCGCTATTACCTAAGTGATAATTCCAACACATTTGGGAATGATACGACTCGAACCATTTACATGTGGAACTATCCGACTGGGAGTTGGCATAACTTTTCCAGAGACCTTAGTGCAGATTATGTCGCCAACCCATACAATGCTCCAGCAGATTCAACTAGACGAGTTACAGAAATGGTTTGGTATGCAGCATCGGAGGCCGCTAGTAGAAACACTCTGGAATTTGTACTCGATGATGTTTCATTAACAAATGGTACTTACTCTGGCTGGTTACCCAATGGCGATTTTGAAACAGGAGATGGTCTATATTGGGATTATACTTACTATACACCTGCATACGTATCTCAAAGTACTGACAGTACAGATGGGGTTTATTCTCTCAACATGACAACTGATGTTGCAATTGATGCTATTGCTTATGCAACCGTTGAAAGAAGTTATTCTTATCCTATTGGTCAATATTTTAATGAACCTGAAATGACCATCATTGAGTTTGATTGGAAATTTGATTGTGCACCTGGAATAACTTGGCAATATGCTACACTTGTGGTAACTTCTGTAAATACAACTGGTACATATTGGACCACCTTTATTTTGGGCTTTGGCTCTGATAATACTAACGGCTGGACGAATCAATCAACTAGTCGTACTTTCGCGCTTGATGGATTTAATGTTACTGATACTTGGCACCACGCTCGTCTTGATATGTATGATTACATCTCTGAATTTGGAAGCACTGTAGGAGCGATAACGTCACTCAAGTTCAATATTTTAGCACCTAATGGAGGTAGTCAAGTTCACTTTCAAACTGATGATTTTAGAATCTACACCTATCCCACAGGTGATCCTGGGTTCGAACAGGCATGGTATGCGTCATCTAGCACACCCTTTGCCGGCTGGCCGGTATGGAATGGGGACACAAATGTCATTAAAAGAACAACTGATTCATTCTCTGGAACATATGCATGTAATCTAACCCCTTACACAGATTCTAACGACAATGCTGGTGTTTGGAAACAGATGTACTATGATATTGGTCCAGCTGATTTCCTCGATTTACGGTGGCGCCTAGATGAGATCAACAATGTGGGTACATCCTATGCATATGCAAGGATATCCTTATCGAGCGGTGAAAATCTTTTCTATGTCTTTGGTTCAGCTAGCAGTTATAGCATGACCAATTCTGCATCAAATGGCTTCATCGTAGTTGATAATTACAACACAACTGGCGTATGGCACAATCTATATCGAAATGTCACTCTTGACGTAGAAGAAGTCTTTGCAATTTCTGATCCGATAATAGTTAACGTAGTTTTCGATGTTCACTCCGACTATGTTTCTCCTGATGATTCGAGAGTGTCTTTGATAGTGGATGATGTACATTTCACTGATGGTGCCCCTCCTGTAATAGAAGCAGTGAATCAATTGCCTGCAACACCCATGTACTATGATACTGTTCATCTCCAAATAGATGCAAATGATGTGCGTCCTGGTATTGATCATGTTACGGTCTATTACATGGTAAATGCGGGTTCATGGCAATCAGTTCTTGCCACAGGAAGTTCTTACGACGCATACATACCTACTCAATCTTATGGATCTGTAGTTTACTATTGTGTCGAAGCAGTTGATGGAATTGGACTGAGTACCCTTGATGACAATGGTGGTGCCAATTATACATACACTGTTGGTGATGATGTGGCCCCAACACTAACCATCACTAACCCTACAAACAACACTGACCAAGAGGGACTTCTATCTGTCACTGCTGATGCTGCTGATGAAGGATCTGGGATCATGCACGTCGAATTCGATTCTGATTATTATGGGCCTGACATTGACGACACAGCACCTTATTCATATGAATTGAACCTAGATACTATGCCATTGGGATTGCATTACATCGATGTGACAGCATATGATAATGTTGCAAATCAAACTACGAAGAGGCATTATTTCACAGTGGTAGACACAACAGCTCCTGAATTTGGTTTACCAATGCACCTTGTAATGTCAGAAGGTCAAACTGGTGTATTTGCTATCTGGCAACCCGATGATCTACGACCTGACAGCTATGAGGTCTTTATTGATGAGGTTCTAACCTATTCAGGAAACTGGAACTCAACCTTTGAAACTGTTCGTGCTCCGTTGGATGGGTTAGTGTATGGTTCACACAATTTCACCTGTGTAGTTTATGATGATGCTGGAAATTCTGCTTCACAGGAGATTAGTGTCTCGGTTATGGACGGTATTGATCCTACAATTGTCGGGCTGGATGATTTTGCATTCACAGAAGGTGCTACTGGTCAATCTGTGAATTGGAATGGGACCGACCTTCATCCACATATGTATGCGATTTTAGAGGATGGGGTTCTTGTTGCAATGAATGATTGGAACTCGTCAATTGAAACCATCAGTTATTCACTAACTGGACTTAGCCCTGGTATATACAATTACACCTGTGTGATTGGCGATACTGGTGGGAACCAGATTGCTGATTCAGTAATTGTTACTGTGAATGCAGAAACAACTACAACGACTACGACAACAACAACAACTACGACTACCACTACTACCACGACTACAACTTCTACGTCAACAACACCAACTGGTGATATGACTCCACTTCTGATAGTCGCCGGTATCGGAGTTGTGGGTCTTCTCTTGGTGGTCTTTGTAATTCTGCCAAAGATGAAGAAAACATAGTATACGGAACGAGAGGCGGTGTAAACCCCTCTCTGTCCCTTTATTTTTTAGAAATTGATTTCGATTAATTCGCGAATCAAACAAACCACTTG
>JABCSP010000217.1 GCA_018238825.1 Candidatus Thorarchaeota archaeon
GCCGTCAGTTTGCCGGAAACTCTAAACGCTTGCGGAGAGGAAGTAAGACATAGCAAATCTTCTGAGATTTGCAATGCAGCCTCGATGAAACAGGAACCGAACATCATCCCGGACTCGATGTCCAGGAATGTCTAGGTTTCGGGGAACGGTATGGTACGGATACAACACGCGTAATGCTTTGGGCATCATTCCATATTTTGGGTCTGAATACAGTCTTCCTAATCACGCTTGAATCTAACAAGCGAGCTCAACGAGCATATGAAAAAGCAGGTTTCAAACATGCAGGTGTGTTAAGGCAAAGTGCATACATGTTGGGAAAATTCCATGACTTTGTGGTCATGGATGTGACAAAGAAGGAGTTCTTTGAAATGTATCCTCCAGGAACAGAGGTTGGTCAACCATAATCTGGCGAAAGAGTGAAAGGTAGGACTGGTCCTCCAAGCATAAGACCCAAAAGAGAGCTAGCTGTTACGCGAAAACGTAGCTAAAAACTACCTATCGGAGGACCTTCCAATGACAGATTCTAAACTTCAAGAACGTGCTATTAACGCCATCCGTTTTCTATCTGCAGATGCAATACAACAAGCCAATTCGGGACATCCAGGCATGCCAATGGGTGCAGCCGCTATGACTTATGCACTCTGGACTCGGCACTTACGATTCAATCCTAGCAATCCAAATTGGTGCGATCGTGACCGATTCGTCCTTTCTGGTGGACATGGCTCAATGCTGCTTTATTCTCTTCTCCACCTCACTGGTTATGATGTATCCATGGAGGATTTGAAGGACTTCCGACAGTGGGGTTCTAAGACCCCCGGTCATCCCGAGAGCAATCATACCCCAGGGGTGGAGGTTACAACTGGACCGCTTGGACAAGGTTTCGCAAATTGTGTAGGCTTTGCAATGGCCGAAGCACATTTAGCAGCAATCTTCAATCGTCCTAAACATAAGATTGTAGATCATCATATCTATGCAATAGTTACAGATGGGGACTTGATGGAAGGGCTTTCCTCAGAAGCTGCATCATTGGCAGGACATCTACGGTTAGGCAAAATCATAATGCTCTACGATGATAATCTAATTTCAATTGATGGTAGCACCAACCTCACATTTTCAGAAGATCGCGGGGCTAGATTCGAGGCTTTTGGGTGGCATGTACAGCATGTCAAAGATGGAAATGATGTTGATGCAGTTGACAAAGCAATAGAAAATGCAAAGAAGGATCCTCGACCATCATTGATTCTCTGCAGGACTAACATTGGATTCGGTATGCCCAACAAACAAGATACTTCAAAGGCTCATGGAGAACCACCAGGTGAAGATGAACTGGAGGGTGCTAAGAAGAAACTTGATTGGCCACTTGAACCACGATTCTATGTTCCTGATGATGTTCTAGATCATTTCAGACAAGTTAGAGAAATAGGAGAGGACCGAGAAAAAAGCTGGAATTCACAATTTGAAGAATATGAAGAAAAACATCCAGAACTTGCATCAGAATTTTCTCGAAGAATAAAGGGAGAGTTAGTTCCTAATTGGGATGAAGATCTTCCAGTCTTTCCAGCGGATGATAAAGGAATGGCAACAAGAGCTGCTTCTGGTAAGGTAATCAATGCTATTGCAAAAATCCTTCCTGAGATGATTGGAGGTTCAGCAGATCTTACGCCGTCTAATAAGACGTGGATTGATGGAAGTCCATCATTTCAAGCAGATACACCTGAAGGACGAAACTTACACTACGGTGTCCGAGAACATGCTATGGCAGCAGCAGTGAATGGAATGGTTGCCCATGGAGGAATAATCCCATACTCGGCTACATTTTTGATGTTCTCTGATTATATGCGTCCATCAATCAGACTTTCTGCATTATCTCAGCATGGTAGTATCTGGGTATTCACACATGATAGTATAGGTGTCGGTGAAGATGGTCCCACCCATCAACCCGTAGAACACCTAGCATCGCTTAGAGCTATTCCCAATCTCATAGTAATTAGACCAGGAGATGCTAATGAGGTAGTGGAAGCTTGGAAGTTAGCGATCAATCGACGAGATGGGCCAACATTGATGTCATTAACCAGACAGAATGTACCAGTGTTAGATCGAAAGAAGTTCAATCCAGCCGCAGGTACAGCAAAAGGAGCGTATGTACTTGCAGATTTTGGTGACAAGCCAGAAATCATCCTAATTGCTTCGGGGTCTGAAGTAGGACTGATTGTAAAAGCAGCTGAGAAACTTCATGCCGAGGGAATCAATGTTCGTATAGTTTCATTCCCAAGCTGGAAATTATTTGAAGCTCAAAGTCAAGAATATCAAGACTCGGTGCTCCTTCCAAACGTCAAAGCACGTCTTGCGGTAGAAATGGGTGTATCCCAAGGATGGAAACGCTGGGTAGGAGATGCTGGAAGCTGTGTATGTGTAAACAAATTCGGAGCTTCTGCACCTGCAAAGGTCTTGTTTGAAAAATACGGATTTACTGTAGAAAATGTTGTTGAGCAAGCAAGGAAACTTATAGGTCGTTAATCGTACAAAAAGTCGCATGAATGATTGTAAGCATCCATAAACAATATAGTTGGATTTAGAGCCCTCATAGGTCTGATTGTATTGGCAAATAATCTATCTACTCAATATTTGATATATATACTCAAAGTGAGGGATATCTTAGTGATTCAAATGAATCTGAACAGAAAAGCCACACTTGCATTTTTTGCGTTAATGCTCGTCGCAATTGGTGTACCCTTAGCAGCCGCGCAGGGGAACTCCGTCGAGTACCAGTATTCTGCTGGAATAGTATCCCTCACTACAGATGACATTGCCATCAAGGTGACTGGAAATAATCAAGCACCTCATTTTCACTGGTGGGATCCAAATACACCAACAGTTGATTATCATGTGATGTTTGTGAAGATGTTTGAAGCAAATGATACAAACACTGATGATATCTTTGACAGCGCTACTGACAATGTCATTGGTGCTCCATTTGCACTCCCAACAACTGATTGGGACTTTAGTGGTTTTGATACTGAAGAAGAAGGCGGAAACACTACTGCAGTTCACTTCAATTTCACAACTACAGCCGAGTATGATCCTCGTCCAGAAGGTACTGGTACAGACTATGGTAACTTGCCTAGCATGCCAGCTTTCAACGTATCAATCGAAGTAAGGGTCCACATGAATTTGACCAACTCTGGTGAGATGAAATTTGACCTCATTGTTGATGGATGGGACTGGACCTATGATGATTCCATACTTGTTCTTCAGTTCACAGTGACTGAGAGCACACATGGTCAGCTTCAAGGTGATGATGAACCTAATGGTTTCCAGAGAGATGGTACCAAGTTCCAATTCGATGCTGGCTATTTCGAGTACGAAGAAACTGCTTTCGCAGCTAACAACACACTCAAGGTCAAGGCCAGTTATGGTGAAGGTATTGGAATGGAAGCAGGTGAATCAATCTATCTTGCATTCGAGTACTTTGGTGACGAAACACTAGAATATGATCCGATTCTTGGTATAGAATCTTCAACCACAGGTTTTGTGCTTGATAATACAACTCTTGCATTGATTGGCGGAGCAGTTGTAGTTCTACTCATAGTCGTCGTAGTTGTCAAGAGACGATAGAATCTACTTAGTTTGGAAGCAGGTGTTCTGCTTCCTCCCCTCTTTTTTCTCAATTTCAATTAGAGATTTAGATTATCTTAGAAAATAAGAGATATCTATTTAGGGAACTGCTATGGAAATTGAATTTGACTTTGATACTTCGATCACTATTGTGGATGAATTGACAATGACAGACTTTGAACAAATAAGAATAGTCGATAATTTCTATCAAACTAGCTCCTTCTTTCCAATGCCTGTGGTTTTAATCAGCACTCTGGCTGAAACAGGTCAGACTAACTTGGGACCATACTCTCTCTGTTTTCCACATATTGTTGCTGGACAAGACAAGTTTTCTATGATGCTAATATGTCGTGAAACTAGCAATACTGCTATGAACATCAAGCGAACTGGAATTTGTGCAATAAATTTCATTCCGGACAAGAAAAAGTATATGGAAAATTGTGTAGTTCTTGGTTTCCCAGGAGAAACAACGGAGGAAAAGATGGCTAACAGTATATTCACACTTCAACCATCAATACGCTCAGATAGTGGCAGTGATATCACGTATCCAGAAATTGTAAAGGAATCAGTCCAGATCTTTGAATGTACATGGGACCAGTCCTATCCTAGTCAACTCAATCCAGGCGGGGATAATTTCGTACTTAAGATTGACAGTATCCATCTGAATAAAAAGTACAAGGATGCAATACTTAGGGGAATGGACGACAAGACATTTCCGAATCTCCCAATTGACTACGGTTTTCGAGACAACCTCCACTTCTGGTTTGCAGAAGTTAAGAAACCATACAAGGTTAGAATACCCGAAAATAAAGGAACCAATATTGACAGTATAAGATACGCTACTAAGCGCTTTGATCCTTCAGTAGAGTGGACAGATGAGGCATCTGAAAAGATAGTCAATGTTCCCAGAATCTTCCTCAACAAAGTCATTGGGACTGTTGTTAAATCAGCTAAGGAAGAAGGTGTAACAGTCATCACTGGAGAGTTCTTGGACAAAGTTCGTGACAAAAGAAGTAAAGAGAAGAATGATTGATTGCTCAAACATCTATCGTGGATGGTCAAG
>JABCSP010000218.1 GCA_018238825.1 Candidatus Thorarchaeota archaeon
AGAGAACAGATTGATGAAATCCTTGATATTGCAGCCAAGATGGAATCTGTATCTGTAAAGAGAAGTAAAGATCTTGAGTCAAAGATTATGGCTGTTCTTTTCTTTGAAGCTTCAACAAGAACACGACTGTCGTTTGAGAGTGCTATGTTACGTCTCGGAGGAAGTATTCTGGGATTTGCAGACGCAGGAACTTCTAGTGCTGGTGGAAAAGGAGAAACACTGGCAGATACTATCAGAACTGTTGAGAGATACGCAGATATTATCGTAATGAGACATCCCTTGGATGGTTCAGCAAGAGTTGCTGCAGAGTTCTCAAGTATTCCTGTAATCAATGCAGGGAGTGGTTCTGAAGAGCATCCAACCCAAGCACTCTTAGATCTGTATTCAATTAAGAAACTCAAAGGCAAGATTGATGGACTTACAATCTCGCTCTGTGGAGACCTGAAGTATGGGCGAACTGTCCATTCATTAGGTATGGGACTCTCACACTACGATGTCAAAATAAAATTAGCCGCCCCACAACAATTGAGGATGAAGCCTGCAATTATTGCTGAAATGAAGAAAGCAGGAGTAGAAGTTACTCAAGTAGATGATATCAAAGAGGCCATCCAAGATGTTGATGTTGTCTATATGACCCGTATCCAGAAAGAGCGGTTCCCTGATGTTCGCGAATATGACAAGGTCAAAGGTCGATTTCGAATCGGGTCAGAACAGGCAGAATTATTGAAAGATGATGCTATTGTATTGCATCCTCTGCCAAGAGTAGATGAACTGAGCTCCAATATTGACCACTTACCCCAAGCAAAGTACTTTGATCAGGTCTACAATGGAGTCATTCTTAGAATGGCAGTATTGAAAATGATTCTTAGTTAGATTGGTTCAAGAGCGCGAAGTTCCTTTGAAAGAGCTTCAATAGACCCGATCTTGCTTACAGCAAGAGGGATTCGCATTTGCTCAGCCAATTCTATCGCTAAGCGGTCCACTTCACCAACACCGTGAAGTATGACAAAAGAAGGTTTGAACTCCTGAGATTTGATTGCAATCATGGGAGCTCTCCCAGTATTTACCTTTGTGAAGAGTAGACATCGTTCAGTAGTTGCACCGAATAATTTGAGAAACTCATCACTGTTGAGCTCCTTCACTGCTCGCTCCACATCAACGAGAGTATAGCCGAAGATTTCTCGATCTAGATACTTTCCTCCAGCAAGGATAGTACACTTCATCTGTTTGCAAAAATCTTTGGCCGTGATTGGTGATGAGAAGTCACTCATTGTCAGCACAATATTGAGATCTACCAAGCTAACATCCATCAATCGAACAAACGCAGCAACGGTCTGCCCACCATTCTGTTCATCAAGTGTAAGCAGGGCCATAACAAAACGTCGTATGGTTGAGGTCCCTGGGGATTTTCTTCTTCCTGATTCATAATCACTGATTACACTTGGACTGATTCCAATATGTTTAGCAAGTACAATCTGGGGTAGTCTAAATCTCTCCCGCCACATCCGCATAGCCTTTCCTGGACTTTCTGAAAGTGCAATCTCTCCTGCTATGCGTCTTGCCAAGCGGTCTCGGACTGAAGATTGATACGACATTACACGATGTTTCAGGCATTTTGAACATAAGGATTTCGACTATTGTCGATGTTGGTGCCAAATCAGATTTGATTTACAAACGCTGGTCATTTATTCAAAAGTAGAATGGTGGGCCGGGGGAGATTTGAACTCCCGATCCCCTGGAGTCTTGCATGCGGACAAGAGTCCACAAGACCCAAACCAGGAATCATTTTTGGCAATAGTCACGAATGACTGAATGTAGCCAATCTAGACCACCGACCCTTGCTAAACGGCCAGACTTTCATCTGTGGTTATAAGAATAACGGACAGGCATAACAAATCGTGAGATGAACAAGGTCATAACGATTGATGCTGAAAGAACAAATGTGAAAGAGAAATGAGTTTATTGGGACCCGACGACTTTGACCTTGATGGGAAGGGTCGAAAGAAGAAATTGGCAAAGGATCTGTCGCCTTCAGCAGCAAAAGAGATAGAGAGATGGCTTGATAGAATAGATGATCCTGAAATGTTCAAGAAGTTAACAGAACTAGTAGGTCCAGATGAAGCAAGGCGTTTGATTGCTCAGCGCAAGAAAACAGGAAGAGAATTTAACCCTGGAAAACCATGGAATAGAGTGTGAGTTGACTTTGAGCAAAGATCCTCAAGACCTGAAAACTGCATTAGCTCTAATTCGAACGATAGATGCAGAAAAACGAACCCATCTGGCAGAGCTTCGAACAGGTATTGGTATTCTTACGATTCCGATGTCATTACTGACTATTCTTATTGCTACATCAAACTACTACTCGATAGACACAGCATTTTCATTCATAATCGGGCTTGTTATAGGAATCATCGCTCTTTCTTCAATCGGAGGGTATCTGGTAATAAGATCACTTCAGAAACTTAGAGCAACTGAGGAGCTACGCCATTCGTGTAAAGACGTCGCCTGTCTATTAGAAGACTACCAGAAATCTGAATGAGTTCCTACAGAATAAATGAGAAAGTGGAGCCCCAGACGGGATTTGCTGTGAATCAATAAAGCAACATACATGTCGGGATTATATTATTATAATCTGTTAAGGGAGTAGCTATTGTTAGCTGCAGAGTATATGGTGATTTAGATGAGTGATGCAAGTAATAGAAAGGAGTACAATGACCTGAACTTCCAGATTTGGCGGGTCAAAGATGAACGCGATGGAAAATGGAGAGATGAGGTCTATATCATGGGTGACAATGAGGCTCTACAAACTCTCAGCGATAGCCTGCAATCACTGTTGAATCTCTTCCAAACATATGGAAAGGGAACGAAGAAATTCAAATGCAATCCACCTACAGATCTTGATTTCAAATCCTATGGACAGGAACATGGCATTCAGATTCAGTGGCTGGATTTGTTAGTTGTACGACTCGGATTTGATGCGATAGATAACGAACCCTTCATTCTTGATGATTTTACAGTCGAGTTAAGCGTAAACCCGAAGACTCTGAAACTATTCATTGAAAGAACCCAAGCATATCTCAACTCCACTTTGCAGTATGGTCATGGAGCGGATGCTGTGTGTGGTATGCGTTTCTCTCCAGATTGGCTCGGTGCTGAATGAAAAGGAAAAAGTGGAGTTCCTCCTTAGCACGCGTTAATCCAAATACAGATATGAGAAAAGCTGCAATATTGATTGGGTGGTAGAGAATGGTTCTAGCAATTTCAGCATTTTATCTATATTTTGGGATAAGAGGTATACTTCAAGTTTGGATTCCAAGAGGTTCAATCACAATCAAAAAGTGTAGAGTGGCTCTAGGAGTTTTATGGTTACCTCTTGAAACGATAATCTACCTCACTGAAATTATTAATTACATGATTTATTGGAGTCCGAGTCCGTGGGCTATGCCACCACCAATGTCTATTGAGTATTTTCTTGTCTGGATAATATTTCTAGTAACTGATACGCTCTATCAGTTTCATACAATATCTAAAATACAAAAATCTAACACACAGTGAATCAAAGTTGTATTGATTAAGAAGAAAGTGGAGCCCCAGGCGAGATTTGGTTTCTAGTCTAGTCCTCGTTCCAATCTGGAGCCCAGTCTGGAATTTCGGTAGGTTGGCTAGTTCTGATCCAGTTTATCGTAATCCAATAGATAGGTGCAAATAAAATGATACCAATTAGATAGTAACCAAATAAGACAAGAGTCATAAAAACAGCAATACCAATACCAGCGATTATTTTTGTAGCCCATGGTTTCTGTAGCCATACTATCAAACTGGCACAAAGAGTGAGGAGTCCAAACACTGGCATGAGAGTTCCAACTATCGTGAGAATGGGGTTTGGAATTATTAGTGAAAATTGAAAGGTTTGAAGCCCAAGATAGATTTCGAGTGCTCCTGCAAAAATCAGCAAGATAGTAGCCTTTTGAACTTCAGATGGTCTATAAACGTCATTCAAAGTAATTCCCCCACGTTGTTGTTTCCATTATGTATGCAGTGGCTAATAGATTTTGCTAATGTAGAGAAAAGAAAGTGGAGCCCCAGGCGAGATTTGAACTCGCGGCCTCATCCTTACCAAGGATGCGATCTAAACCAGTCTGAGCTACTGGGGCATTTGACATTTCCCGCTAGGTGATGTCAATCGCAATTTCCATGTGAATTAGAGATAAAGATTTCGTAGTGTCTAATACCATTCAATATTCCCAAGTAATGGCTTCAATGCTCGAGGTGGATTTGCTTCTTTGAGTTTCTTATCAGCAGTCAATTTTACACCATCATCCAAGCCTAATTTCATAAGATTAGGACACTTGAATAGAGCCGAGATATCGAGTGACTTTATCCCATTGTTATTGAGAGTCAGATTACGCAGCTTCTTGCATTTACTAAGGATTGACAGGTCAATAGTTTCAAGTTTATTCTCATAAAGATGAAGTGCCTTCAATTCCTTACACTGAGCAAGAGGTGTGAGATTGATTTCTCGAAGTTTGTTGAATGAGATATCAAGATGCAGTAAACTTAGACAAGTAGCCAAGGGAGATAGGTCAATCGTTTCGATTACATTACTACCAAGAGAGAGTTCCAATAATTTCTCGCATGTTTTCAAATGAGAGAGGTCAATACTCTGTAATACAT